>JAKLLI010000064.1 GCA_023150195.1 Azonexus sp. | reverse complement strand
AGCCCATGGCCAGCAGCCAGGCCCGGGGCCGGCCGAGCGCGCGTGACAGTCGCAGCCATCCCGGCATGGAGGCCGCCCCTGCCAGGAAATACAGCGCCAGCAAGGGACCGCTGGCCGGCTCCGCCCCCAATCGATCGGCGACAAAAAACAGGAAGAGCGTGGCCGGCAAGGCCGAGGCAATCCCGTTGGCCACGAAAATCAGCAGCAGGCGGCGGAAGGCCGGCAGCGCCAACAGCGCCACCACGCCGGCACGCAAGCCGAGGGGGACTTTTCCTGCCACCCGCTGCGACGGGCGATCCGGTCGCCCCCAGCCCAATGCCACCCCGGCAGCGATCAGTAGCAAAGGCGTGAAGAGCCAGGAGAGTCGCTGCACGCCTTGTTGCGTATCGGCGGCGATCAGCGCCGGCAAGGCCGCCGCCAGGACGACGCCGAACAACCCGAAACCCTCGCGGGCTGCGGTCAACCGTGTTCTCAGTGCAGAATCCGCGACCATGCCGGCGCCCCAGGCCTGATAGGCCACCGAGGCCAGCGAAAAGCCGAGATAGGTGACCCCGAGGCTAGCCAGCAACCACAGGGCGGGATAGTCACCTTGCGGATTGAGCAGGGCGACGAAGCCAAGCGCAAAGACCGGTAGCGACCAGGCAATCAAGCGGGGCTGCGCGATCCGGTCGGCCAGCCAGCCACACACGGGGTCAATGGCGGCATCGAACAAGCGGGCGATCAACAACACAGCACCTAGCCAGGCCAGACTCAGCCCGGTGGTGGCCGCGTAATAGCCGGGTAAATGCACATAGATGGGCAGCGCGGCAAAGGCCAGCGGCAAGCCGAGCATCCCGTAGGCCAGCACGCGCCCGCTGTGCATTTCAACCCCCAGGCCGCGTCAGCAAGCGGGCGCGCAAGCCGGGGGCACTGGTTCGCGGGTCCAGCCAGATGGCAAAAAACGCCCGGGCGAAGTCGGCATCCCGGACCTCCCCGATCAAACGCTCGCCCTGATAAAAACGCGCGCCATCGGCCGCCCAGACGCCCAGCAGGTGGTCGCCATCCTGGACATCGGGAAACAGCTGGGCCATGCGTTCGCCCCATTGGGCCAGCCGGGCTTCGTCACGCACGAAGGGGCGCATTTCGTTGACGCTCGCCTCGGCAATCGCACGGCCGGCAATACGACGCCGGTAATCGAGGCGCAAGGCCAGCGGCGGCTGTTGCGGGTCGGCCGCCGCCCACAAACTGGCCTCGTACACCAAAAAGCCAAAGCGCCGATATTCCCCCGAGCCCCAGCGCTGAAAGCCCGCGGCGGGCGAAGCCGCCCATGTCGCCAGCGGGCAGGCAAGCAGCCCGAGCGCCCCGAGCAGGCGTTTCAGCGCAGCTCTGCGGTCAACCGGCGACGCAAGGCAAAAACGCGCCTGGCGCCCTGTGCGCGCTGCCGGCTCAGGCGTGGGCGAGTTCAAATTGCACCACATCGATGTTCCCGGCCAGGAAGCCGGCCTCGCAATAGCAGAGGTACATGCGCCACAAGCGGCGGAAGCTGTCGTCAAAACCCAGCGCCTGAATCTCGGGCCAGCGTTGCTCGAAACGGACTCGCCATTCGGCCAGCGTGCGGGCGTAATCGCGGCCGAAAGCAAACTCATCCGTCACCCGCAAGCCGGCTTTGGCGGCCTGTGCGCGGAAAGCGCTGCGCGAAGGCAGCATGCCGCCGGGGAAAATGTACTGCTGGATGAAATCGGTGCCCTTGCGATAACTGGCAAACAAGCCATCGTCAATGGTGATGCTTTGCACCACGGCCTTGCCGCCCGGATTCAGCGCCTTGGCCAGGGTGCTGAAGTAACTCGGCCACCAGCGTTCGCCCACCGCCTCGAACATTTCGATGGAGACCACATGATCGAAGCGCTCGTTCAGGTCGCGGTAATCCTGCAGGCGCAAATCGGCCGCCGGCACCCGCGCCTGCGCCCAGGCCAGCTGGGCGGGCGACAGGGTCAGCCCGGTCACCGCCAAGCCACGCGCCACGGCCAGCTCGGCGAATCCGCCCCAGCCGCAGCCGATTTCCAGCACCCGCTGCGCCGGCGTGGCATCGAGGCGATCGAGAATGCGCCCGTACTTGGCCACCTGAGCGGTGCTCAGGCGACCGTCATCGCCCTCGCGATACACGGCGGCGGAGTAACTCATCGTCTCGTCCAGCCACAGACGATAAAAATCGTTGCCCAGATCGTAATGCGCCATGATGTTGCGGCGGCTGCCGGCCCGGCTGTTGCGATTGAGCCAGTGGCGCACGCGCGCCGCCAGGAGCTGGCGCCAGGAGCCATACACGGCCTGTTTCAGCGCGTCGCGGTTGCGCGCCAGCAGTCCAAGCAAAGCGGTGATATCGGGCGAATCCCATTGACCGTCGAGGTAAGCCTCGGCCAGACCGATGTCGCCCCGGGCCAGCACGCGACCGAACATCGCTTCGTCGTGCACCTGCAGCACGACACCCGGCTCACCCTCGCCGAACAAGGCGCTGGCGCCACCGGGCAAGCGGACCTCGAGCCGCCCCTGCGAGATCTTTTCCAGCATGCGGAACACGGTGCGGGTATCCCGCTGGTCGCTGGGACGGGATAGTGAGGGGCTGCCGCCCAAAGTCAGACTGGGGTTCATTTTGTCGGCTCCTGTAAGGGATGGGGTGCGGCAGGCGCACGCGCGCCCACGAAGGGCACGCGCTTGAGCCAGAGCTTCAGCGCCTGCCAGTGAATACGGAAAATGACGCCCAAGGTGAGGACGGGCATGCGCAGAAAAGCACGCAGCAGATGGCCTGCGGTCCACGCCTCGGCTTTGCCGGAAATCGAGGTCAGCAGCAGTTCGCCTTCGGCATCGTCGTAATCGATGCGTGCCAGGTGCTGCGCCCCCTGCTGGCGGAAACGGAAGCGATATCCCCCTTCGACCGTGCAGAAGGGCGAGACATGAAACGCCTTGTCGGCGTGTAACTCGACGCCATCCGGCAAGGGGCGCCCCTGATCGTGCAGCAGATAGCGATGGGTGCCGCCGAAGGTGTTGTTCACTTCGGCCAGCACCGCAATCAAGGCGCCCGAGCGCTCATGGCAAAACCAGAAGCTGACCGGATTAAAAACAAAACCCAAAACACGCGGAAAGGTTTGCAGGACGATCTCGCCATCGCTCGGCAAACCCTGCGAGGCCAGCACCGACTCGATCCAGGGCAGCAGCGGAGAGCCATCACGAGGCCCGTGGTCCGCGGCATGAAAGGCGAGCAGATTCCAGCGGTCCACCGAGAAAATCCCGCAATTTGCCTGCGCCAGTTCGCGCAGGGGCAAATGCAGGTAGAACACGGGATAGACAAAGGCGTTAACGACCGGGCGCAGGCGCCGGTGCATGACGTGACCCGTGAGGAGGCGCAGGCGGCTCATGACAGGCCCCGCTCAAGCCGCGGCCGCCAGTGGCGGCGCCGGCAGCGTGCCCTGATCTTGCCAGGGCGCCTGAACAGCCAGCGCATTGGCCACGCGCAATGCCGATTTGAGACCGTCTTCGTGGAAGCCGTAGCTGCCCCAGGCCCCCGCCAGCCAGATTCCCCCGCGCCCCTGAATGCGCCAGAAATCATCGATGAGGCGCTGCTGGGCCGCGATCGCTGCCGCGTCAAAAACCGGATGCGCATAATCGAACTCGGCAATCACCTTGGCCGGGTCCGGTTCGCGTACCGGATTCAGCGTCACGACCACCGGCGTGTCAAATGGCAGTGGCTGCAGACGGTTGATCAGGTAGGACACCCCCACCGGCTGTTCGCCCTCCTGCACCGAACCAGCGAAATAATTCCAGGCGGACCACAAGGCCTTGCGCTTGGGCAATAGCGCTGCATCCGTGTGCAAGACGGCACGATTGGGCTGATAACGGATCGCGGACAACACCGCCGCCTGCGCCGGACTCGCGGCCTCGCCAAGAATCGCCAGCGCCTGATCGCTGTGGCAGGCCATCACCACCTGATCAAAGCGCTCACTGCCTTGCGCATGCGTCACGCACAAGCCGCTCCCTTCGTGGCGAACGTTCAGCACCGGGCAGGCCAGGCGAATGTCCTTGAGGCCGGCAGCCAGGCGTTTGACGTATTCCCGCCCGCCACCGCGCACGGTGCGCCAGCTCGGCCGGTCGAAAATCTGCAACAGGCCGTGGTTATGGCAAAAGCGGACGAACGACGCGAGGGGCATATCGCGCATCTGGCCGGTGGGACAGGACCAGATCGCCGCTGCCATCGGCAGCAGGTACCAGTCGGCAAATGCAGCCGAATAGCGACCCGCCCGCAAAAAGGCATCCAGCGTCCCCGCATCCCCATCATGGGCGGCCAGCCAGGCCGTGCTTTCGCGGTTGAAGCGCAGAATGTCGGACAACATGCGCCAGAACATCGGGCGCAGCAAATTCCGCTTCTGGCCAAACACCGTGGCCAGATTGCTGCCCGCCCACTCAAGTTCCGGGGTATCCAGCGACACCGCAAAGGACATTTCTGTCTCAACCGATTCCACCCCCAGATGCGCAAACATGGCAATCAGGTTGGGATAGGTCCGCTCGTTGAAGACCAGGAAACCGGTATCCACCGGATGCGTTTTGCCTTCCAGCGTGACGTCGACCGTATTGGTGTGACCACCGAGATACTCACCCGCCTCGAACAAGGTCACATGGTATTTGCTGGACAGCAGCCAGGCTGAGGCCAGGCCGGAAATGCCCGCCCCGACGACGGCAATGCGCGGTTTGTTTTGAAGGGTGTCCATTCGTTTATCCCTTTCCAGGCCAGGGTTCGCACCGCCAGCCATGGTGAAAAGTTGACTGACGGGTTTTGCGTGGATCGCAGACATTACGGTTGCCTCGCATTGAGAAAGGCCTCGATCTGCGTAAGCAGGTCGCGGTCGTTCGGCGTCGTCAGACTGGTAAACGCCACCACCTTGCTGGCATCCCGATTGATCAGGTACTTGTGAAAGTTCCACTTCGGCGTGCTACCGGTGATCTCCGCCAACTGCCGATAAAAGGGATTGGCTTGGCTCCCCTTGACGACCGTTTTGCCGACCATCGGAAACTGGACGCCATAGGTCAACCGGCAAAAATCCGCAATTTCCTTGTCGCTACCCGGCTCCTGCTCGCCAAAATCGTTGGATGGAAAACCCAGCACGACCAGGCCTCTATCCTTCAAACGGGCATAAAGCTTTTCCAGGCCGTCGTATTGCGAGGTGAAGCCGCAATAGCTCGCGGTATTCACGACCAGAATCACTTTGCCTGCGTACTGGCACAAGGGCATCGGCTTGCCATCCTGCAGCGACACAAAAGCATGATCCAGCAAAGCGGGACAGGCGCCCACCGCCTGCACCGGGGCCGCCAGACTGCCCATGCCGACCACGCCCATCCACCCCACCCATCGCAACATTTTGGACAACATGATCAATCCTTTCGTTTTGTCCTGGACAAACATCCATTTTGTTCATAACATAACGATCAGAAATTGAATTGTCAACGGTTTGTCTAATTATTGTTCAGGACAAATAATGAATACCCCTCACTTCAGCATCGCTGCCGTCGAACGCGAAACCGGGCTTTCCAAAGATGTGTTGCGCGTCTGGGAAAGACGCTATGGTTTTCCCTTGCCGGAACGCGACGATCACGGAGAGCGCAGTTATTCCGCCGCGCAGGTTGAGCGCCTGCGCCTGATCAAACGCCTGATGGATCAAGGGCATCGCCCGGGAAAGCTGCTTGCCATACCGGCCGAGGCGCTGGCCGAACTCGCCCCCCGAAAACCCGCCAGCACCGCGACAGCAGACAGCGCAGCGGATCCCGATGCCCTCAATGACTTGCTGACACTGATCCGACAACACGATGCCCTGGGCTACCAGCAGGCCATGCAGCAACGCCTGGGAAAGCAAGGCTTGAGCACCTTTGTCCAGGACACCGTTGCCCCCCTGACCGGACGCATTGGCGAAGCCTGGGAAGCCGGTCAGATCGAAGTTTTCGAAGAACACCTGTTCACCGAACTGACCAAGCGCCTGTTGCGCCAGGCCATTGCCGGCCTCCCCGGCGGCAAGCTGCAACCGCGCGTACTGCTCACCAGCGTGCCGGAAGAACAACATGTTCTCGGCCTCCTGATGGTGGAATCGCTGTTGGCGCTGGAAGGTGCCGAGTGCATCCCGCTCGGCACCCAGATGCCGCTGCTGGAAATTGTCCGCGCCGCCGAAGCGCATCAGGCCGACATCGTGGCGCTCTCGTTTTCCATCGCCTTCCCGGCACGCCAGATACCCGCCCTGCTCCAGCAGTTGCGGGATCTGTTACCGGGGAAGGTGGCCATCTGGGCCGGTGGTGCCGGCATCCTCCGCAGCGCCGCACCGCTTGGTGTTCAATTGATGCCGAGGCTCGAATTGGCTCTTGAGGCGCTGGCAGCCTGGCGTGAAATGGCTATGGCCTATCCAGGCTCCCGATAAACTCTCCCCAATTCGCCGCATGACAGCAAAGATGCCCCTCTCCGGCAATCACCTTGACATCGATACCGAGTGCTGCAGCCTGAGGGCCAAATAGATCGGGAGGAACATTGGCATCCTGTTCGCCCAGCAACAACAGTCGGTTTACACCCGCCCGATGCAGGCCCGTTTGCGAAGGGTCCAGCGAGCCATGTAACGGCCGATAGCCGTGCAATGCCACCCAGCGGTGCACATTCACCGGAGAGGCCATGGCGACGACACGCACCACCGGCGGCAAACGTTCCGCGATCAACAAGGCGATCACACCGCCACCTGAATGACCAACCAGGGTGACATGCTTTACCGCAGGGTGCGCATCAAGCCAGTGACGCAATGAAGACGCCATGGCATCGACAACCTGCTCGGAAAATCTTGCATCCGTCCAGAGAGCTGGTTCACAAACGGGTGCATCAACCAGGCCAAAATAGCAAGGACGGCCGAGATAAATTGCAGGCCCCGGGTCAAGCGCCATCAGGGACAACAGGTGCGGCGTCCGGGGCGTAGGATCCGGAGCAACCACATTGCCACCACCGATCCACGGCCTTCCATCGCCCTCGATGTAGACCCGAACATGTGTTTGCCGCCCTGCCCCCTCAGTCAACAGCCAACGCATGGGCAGTGCCGCTTGGCGATCAATATGGTTTTCGAGATGCGCCCGATCGGCAAACCCCTGCCAGGCAGGCGTCAACGAACAAGCCGTCAACAGGCTAAATGCGAGGTATAAAAAAAAGGGGGTTACCCCCCTTTTGATAAGAACAAACGACATGAGAAGACGCTGATCAGAATTCCTGGCGGAATTTCAGTTCTACCATATGTTCGCTGTATTGCGAGTGCCCCACCATGGCTTCACCGCGCAAAGCAATCGTCCGGGCCTGACCCAGATCCTTGGTGACCCCGAGGCCAACGCGGCCATAATCACGAGAGCCGCCCGAGCCCACAAAATTCATGGCAACGCTCGGATCTGCGCTCAGTGCAGCGTTGGTCGTACCATTCGCCCGCTTGATTTCATGTTCCCAACCCAGCTTGCCTTCGAGGGTCCAGCCAGAATCCAGGCGCTTTTGCAGCACTGCACCCAGATCGGAGACGATGGAATCATCTGCATGACCCGCAACATCCAGATTGGCTGCACCGGCACCGGATTCGCTGAATCCATCGATATCGAGACGCACGTAGTTAACTCGACCGTAAGGCTTCAGCATGACCGCGCCAAGATCAACATTCGCGTTAACGCCACCGGAAAGAATCAACTGACTACCGTCGGTTTTCGCATGCGCGATACCGGTAACGCCGGTATCGCGGCTGAGGGAATAACGTCCCATACCGTAACCGGCGACGCCCTCAAGATACAGATTGGGCATTACCTCATACGAGCCGTACAACGACAGGGTGTAGTTCTCGTTCTTGCTACCACCGGCAGCCTGTTTCATGTCGGAATCGGAATTCGAATACCCGAACGACACCCCCAATTGCAACGCGGGTGTAATGAACTTATCGACACCTGCGGCCACTTGGTAGGTATCCGAATTGAAGCCAAACGACGTGCCGGAACTCTTCATGTCACCACGGGTGTAATTTCCGCGGACAAAATAGCCCAACCCGGAATCATCGGAACCAGCAGCCCCGCCAGCATGACCGGCATACGCAAATTCACCCATTGAAGCGGTATTAACGTCTGCCAGACGACCAAAGCCCCCGGCAGCACGGATATCGGCCAAACGCTGGAAGAGATTGCGAGACAAGCTGCGGAAGGAGAAGAAAGCCGCACGCGTCGCTGCACTGAACTGCTGCGGGGTCAAACGGGCGAACGCTGGATTAACCCGAGCCGGCGTCGCACCAGCTTGCGCAATCACCTGATTCAGGAAGTTCTGCACCGGGGTTTTGCTGGAACGGCTCATGGCATCGCAGACCGAACGAGCAACCCCGGTCGCAGAGGAGCAGTCAATCCCGATCACAGGCTGCTGGGTCTGAGAAATTTGGGCCACGAGTTGCGCCATCGCTGCAGACAAATTCGTCAGCGTCGCGCCGCCGAGATTGATGATGGCGTTAATTTCAGAAATATCCATCACCGTACCGCCAGAAGCTAAAGCGATCTCAGCATAGTCAC
>JAKLLI010000063.1 GCA_023150195.1 Azonexus sp. | reverse complement strand
GGCCAGCCGGATGGCGCTCATGGTGGCTTCGGTGCCGGAGGAAACGAGGCGCACCATGTCCATCGAGGGCACCATCTCGCACAGCAGGTCGGCGATTTCCACTTCGCGCTCGGTCGGCGCGCCGAAGGAGAGACCATCCACCACGGCGGCCTGTACCGCGGCAATCACGTCGGGATGGGCGTGGCCCAGAATCATCGGCCCCCAGCTGCCCACGTAGTCGGTATACCACTTGCCATCGGCGTCCTGGACTTGCGATCCCGCCGCTTTCTGGAAGAAACGCGGGGTGCCGCCCACCGAGCGGAAGGCGCGAACCGGCGAATTGACGCCGCCGGGAATGTGGCGCTGGGCGCGTTCGAACAGGGTCTGGTTGCGTGAGGTCATGGTCTGCTTCTCCAGAAAAATCGGTGTTAGGCGAAAAGTCGCTGGTATTGGGTGGCGCGGGCGGCGATGTCCGGCGCGTCGAAAAGATCGGTAATGACCGCGAGCAGGTCGGCGCCGGCGGCAATGACCGGGGCTGCGTTGTCCACGGTAATGCCCCCGATGGCGCAAATCTTTGCGGTCAACGTGGTTTTTGCCTGAAAAACCAGGTCGACCGAGGCGCGCACCGCGTTGGGCTTGGTGGTTGAAGGGTACATGGCACCAAAGGCGACGTAGTTGGCTCCCGCAACATCGGCAATCCGCGCCGTGGCGAGGTCGGCATAGCAGGAAGCCCCAAGCAGCCGCTGCGGGCCGAGAATGGCGCGGGCCAGCTTCAGGTTGCCGTCGTCGGCACCGAGGTGCACGCCATCGGCATCCACCAGCGTGCACAACGCGATGTCGTCGTTGATCAGCAGGCAGGCATCGTAACGGCGGGTGAGGGTGCGCAGGGCGCGGGCGCGGGCCACGCATTCGGGCATGGTGTGCTGCTTGTCGCGGAATTGGAGAATGCGACAGCCGCCTTGCAAGGCGGCTTCGACCTCGGCCAGCAGGCGGGCGCCGTCAGTCCGCTCCGGGGTGATGGCGTAAAGACCGCGCAACTCAGCGTTCGCCATCTGTTTCCTCGTTTTCTGCGTTGTCTTCGCGGGCCCAGAACAGCCGGTCCGGGATGAATTGCCCCATGCCGCCCCGAAAGCCGTTGTTCAGCGTCTGCCAGGTGTAGTCCTGCGCATCGCGAACGGCTTCTTCGACGCTGGCACCGCCGGCAATACACCCGGCAATGGCCGAGGCCAGCGTGCAGCCCGAGCCATGATAGCTACCGGGCAGGCGCTCCCAACGGTCCCGGCGCATCACCCCTTGCGCACCATAGAGGGTGTTGATGACTTCAGGCGTGCTTTCATGGGTGCCGGTGATCAGGACATATTGCGCACCGAGTTCGATCAGGCGCTCGGCGCAGATATCGATGGTCGGTTCGCCGTCATCTTCATCGCTTTCCACCAGTCGCCGCGCTTCCGGGGCATTGGGGGTGACGATGGTGGTTTGTGGCAACAGCATTTCGCGCATGGCCGCGATGATGTCTTCCCCGGACAAACTATCGCCGCGTCCGGAGGCCAGTACCGGATCAAGGATGAGCGGAATCTCCGGGTAGTCGGAGACGATTTCGGCCACCGCCAACACATTTGCGACGCTGCCCAGGACGCCGATCTTGAACGCTGCGACGGGCATGTCTTCAAGGATGGTGCGCGCCTGCTGCTCCAGGAATTCTGCGGCGACCGGTTGCAGTTGCAGTACACCGCTGGTGTCCTGCACGGTGAGGGCGGTGATTGCGGTGAGCGGATGGCAACCCAGACTGGCCAGCGTCAGGATGTCGGCCTGGATGCCGGCGCCACTGGTCGGATCGCTGGCGGCAAAAATCAGGACCTGAGGCGGGGCAGTGCGTGGCGGCGGGGCAAGGGGCATGGTCGGGCATCCCGGCAATCGGGTGCAGAGTGAAATGACTGGAGCGCGATTTTATCCGAATCCGTGGCGCCGCCCGTCGCCGGATCAAGGCGCTTGCCTCGATTTCCGGCCTTGTCGTCACCCCTGACTTCCGTAGTATGATGCGGCGAGACAAGCGAAGCGCCCACAGCGACCCAGAGGATACGGAATTGACTGACATATCGAGGCTGCGCGGTACCCGGGTAATGGTCATCGACGACAGCAACACGATCCGCCGGAGTGCCGAGATTTTTCTGGTACAAGCCGGATGCCAGGTGATCCTTGCCGAAGATGGCTTCGACGCCTTGGCCAAGATTGCCGATCATCAGCCGGCCGTCATTTTTTGCGACATCATGATGCCGCGTCTCGATGGTTATCAAACCTGTGCGCTGATCAAGAAAAATTCCCGTTTCAAGACCACGCCGGTGGTCATGCTGTCGTCCAAGGACGGGCTGTTTGACCGGGCGCGCGGGCGCATGGTGGGGTCGGATCTGTATCTGACCAAACCGTTTACCAAAGACAGTCTGTTGCAGACGGTGGCCGCCTTTGCGTTGCCCGCCGATGTGGCAGCCGCCAAATAATTTCCGGAGTTTTCATGCCCATCAAGAACGTCCTCGTCGTTGACGATTCGCCGACCGAGCGCTTTTTTGCGGTCGACGTGCTGACCAAGGCCGGTTATCAGGTGACCACCGCCGAGAATGGCGAAGAGGGTGTGGCCAAGGCCAAAGCCACCAAGCCCGATCTCATCCTGATGGATGTGGTGATGCCTGGCCTGAATGGCTATCAGGCCACCCGCACCTTGACCCGCGATGAAGCGACCAAGGGCATCCCGGTGATCGTGTGCACCTCCAAGGGGCAGGAAACGGACAAGATCTGGGGCTTGCGTCAGGGCGCGGTGGATTATCTGGTCAAGCCCCTCAACCCCGAGGAATTGCTGCAGCGCATTGCTGCCTTGCCCTGACCATGGCGCGTAAAAGCAGTCTTCGCGATTTTCAGTCTTATCTCGCCGGTCGCCTGAGTGAGGCGGCACATGGCGGGAGCGCGTCGTCCTGGCTGGGGATCGAAGCCAATGGCGAGGCCTGGCTGGTCGAGCTCTCGGATGGGGGCGAAATCGTGCAGGCGCCGCCGCTCGCCGATGTGCCGTTGACCCGCCCCTGGTTTGCGGGGATTGCCAATGTGCGCGGCAGCTTGCAGGCGGTGACGGATTTTTCGGCGTTTCTGGGTGGGCAGTCGGCGCCGAGAAACGCCAGTGCCCGGCTGCTGTTGATCGGTACCCGCTATGGCTCGAATGCCACCTTGCTGGTATCGCGCATGCTGGGTTTGAAGCGACCGGATGACTTTGTCGAACAGGCGGCGGATGCCGCGATGCCGCTTTGGGGGCGTCAGCGTTTTTCGGATCAACAGGGCAAGCTGTGGCGCAAGCTGGATGTGGGCGCCCTGTTGGCAGATCGTGATTTCATGAATATCGGGATTTGATCCGGCAGCGTGTGCTGACCCGGGTGGAGGAGGAAACATGGCAGGTGGATTCAAATTGTCGAGTCTGTTGGGCGGCGCCAAAAAAGCGGCTGAACCGATGACGGTGATGGACCCGGGCGGCCCCTTGCGGTCAACCGCCGCCGCGCCCGCATTTCTGGCCGGCAAGAGCGTGCCGCAGCAAATGAAGACGCTGGGCATGATCTTCGGTGTGATCATGGCGCTGATCGCAGTGCTGGTTTTCATGGACAACCGGCGTTCCGGACACAACACGGCCTATGTGTCGGCGGCCGGGGAAATGCGCATGTTGTCGCAGCGTCTGGCCAAAGCGTCGTCGTTGGCGCTGCTGGGCAACCCGCTGGCTTTTGCCCAGTTGAAGGAATCCCGGGAAACCTTTTCCATGCTGCTGGAGCGGCTGAACAATGGTGGCGAGATCGGTAGCGTCGACGTGCCGGGCTCGCCGGCTTCTTTGCGCGGGGCGCTGGATGCGCTGGGCGAGCGCTGGGCGCAGACCGACAAGGATGCCGAGGTGGTGCTGGGACAGGAAAAGAGCCTGACCGCGCTGGGCAAGAACGTCGCCACCATCGATAACAAAAATGCGGAAATGCTGGAGTTGACCGAGCAAGTGACCGCGCTGAAATTGCAGGCCGGTGCTTCCGCCCGCGAAATCGAGAACGCCAGTAAGCTGGTGATGCTGACGCAGCGGATTGCCAAGAACGCTGCCGCCCTGCTGGTCGGTGACGAAATTAATCCGGAAGTGGCCTTCCTGCTGGGCAAGGACACCAACAATTTCCGCGAACTGCTGCAGGGCTTGGGCAAGGGCGCGAACGACGCGGATAGCCGCGCCAAGCTGGAAAGCCTGGACGCCGCCTTCAAGGAATACGATGCGGCGGTTTCCGGGATTCTCTCCAATATGCAGCCGCTGGTGCTTTCCAAGCAGGCGGGTTCGCGCATCTTCCGCGACAGTGAAGACCTGCTGAAGGCCACCGATGAACTGGCGCAGGGTTATCAAGGCGGCATGGCCGGTCGCGCGATGTTCATTCTGGGGCTGCTGGTGCTGGTGGGTCTGGCGCTGGGCGCACTGGTGCTGATGGCTCGGGTGTATCTGGACGACACGGCCCGCCGTTCGCGCGAAATCGATCGTCAGCGGGAAAGTTCGGAACAGACCAACCGCGAAAATCAGGACGCTATTCTGCGCTTGATGAACGAACTGGGCGATCTGGCGGACGGCGATTTGACCGTGACCGCGACCGTGAGCGAAAACATTACCGGCGCCATCGCCGACTCGATCAACTACACGATTGAAGAACTGCGCGTGCTGGTCGGCCGCATCAACGATGCGGCAAATCGCGTGACGGCGGCCACCGAAATGGCGCGCCAGACCTCCGCCGAATTGCTGGACGCTGCCGAACGCCAGTCCACCGAAATTCAGGAAGTCGGCCAGTCGGCGCTGGAAATGGCCCGTTCGATGAACGAGGTGTCGGGCAACGCAACACAGTCCGCCCAGGTGGCCCGGCAATCGCTGACCGCCGCGGAAAAGGGGACGCTGGCGGTGCAGGATTCGATCAAGGGCATGAACGAAATTCGTAACCAGATTCAGGAAACCTCGAAGCGGATCAAGCGCCTCGGTGAAAGCTCGCAGGAGATTGGCGAAATCGTGGAACTGATTTCGGACATTACCGAACAGACCAACGTGCTGGCCTTGAACGCTGCCATTCAGGCCGCTTCGGCCGGTGAAGCCGGGCGCGGCTTCACGGTGGTTGCGGAAGAAGTGCAGCGCCTCGCTGAACGTTCCGGCGAGGCGACCAAGCAGATCGCGGCGATTGTGAAGACCATTCAGACCGATACGCAGGATGCGGTGTCGGCCATGGAACAATCGACCCAGGGGGTGGTGGAAGGGGCGAAGCTCTCCGACGCCGCTGGTCAGGCGCTGTCCGAGATTGGCGACGTGTCGCGCAATCTGGCCGACCTGATTCAGAACATTTCCAGCTCGACCCAGCATCAGGCCAATTCGGCGACTCAGGTGGCGCGCCTGATGCAGGATATTTTGCGGGTGACCGAGCAAACCACGGCCGGTACGCAGCGCACTGCGGTGGCGGTCGATGAACTTTCCGCGCTGGCATCCGAACTCAAGGGTTCGGTGGCCGGCTTCAAGGTGGACTGACAAACAGGCGCGGATCAAGCATGAATGCGGCAACAGAATTCGATTTGGGCCCGCTCACCTGGGTCAAGGGGGAGATCGATCAGGCATTGACCAACGCGGCCGATGCGCTGAAGCAGTTTGCCGACACCGGGGATGAAACCCGGCTCAAGTATTGCCGCACCTATATTCACCAGGTTCACGGTGCCTTGGGCATGGTGGACCTCTTTGGCGTGACCGATGTGACCGAGGCGCTTGAAGCGCTGTTGCTCCGTCTGGAGCGTGCGTCCGCCATTACCGCGGCGCAGCTGGCCGTGGTGGACGAAGCGTTCAAAGCCATTCAGGGCTATCTCGATGACCTGATCCAGCACGGCGTACACCAGCCTTTGCGGCTGTATCCGGTTTACCGCCGGATCGCCGAGGCAAATGGGGATGCCACGGTCCACCCCGGAGATTTGTTCTATCCGGATCTCAGTCTGCGTCCGCCCAAATCCGCCGCGCCGCCCCTGGCGCCGGAGGCGGCCGAGTTGCCCAGTCTCTACCGCCAACAGCGCATGCGCTTTCAGCGGGGTTTGCTGCGTGTCTTGACCCAGCCGGCACAAGCAGCATCAGCGGTGCAAGGCATGGGCGATGCGCTGGCGTCAATCGAAGTGCTGCAAGCTTCGCCGTCGGCACGTGCCTTTTGGTGGGTTTCTCGCGCCTTTATTGGTGCGCTCAAGATTCCCGCCCTGGCCGAGGATGCGCGGGTACGACAGTTGTGCGGACGCATCGACCTCCAGATTCGCCGACTGCAGGAGGGATCGTCCACCCTGGCCGAACGGGTCATGCGCGAAGCCTTGTATTACGTCGCCACCGCGCCGGCAGGTGTCGATCCGCTGCTTGATCAGGCCCGTGCCGTCTACGCGCTGAGCGAATTGCTGCCGCCGGACGTGGCACCTGCCTTGCCGCCCGCTCAGGAAGCGACCTTGCGCCGCTTGCGCGATGTGGTGCAGGTGATGGAGGAACTCTGGAACAAGTATTGTGCCGGCAGTCCGAACAGCCTTCCCGGCTTTGCCGATCAGTCACGCGCCTGTGCGCGACTCACCGACGAAATCGGGCACACCGATTTGCGTCGTCTCGGGCAAGGCACCGCGGCCATCGCCGGCTGGTTGCAGGAAGATGGCAAGCGTTTTAACGATGTGGTGGCGATGGAAGTGGCAACGGCCATCCTGCTGTTGCAAAACGCCCAGGAAAACTTCTTCCGCCTGGGGACGGATTTCGCGCAGCAGGTGGATCTGATGGTTGACCGCCTGCATGCCTGCATTGCCGGCCGTCCGGCCGCCCGCGACGGTGTGCCGTTGCTCGATGAAATGACCCGCCTGGCGCAGGAACGCCTGCTGATCGCGCAGGTTGGGCGGGAGATCCACAACAGCCTGGCGCAGGTCGAGCAATCGCTGGATGCCTTCTTCCGCGATCCCGCGGCAGGGCTCAACCCGGCGCAACTTGATGCACCATTCAGGCAAGTCAGTGGCGCCCTAGCCATGCTGGGCCATTTCCCTGCCGTGAACTGCCTCAAGGAAGCCAAGGCCGCGGTCGACAGCTTCGCTAGACCCGGTTATCAGCCGCAGGAAGGGGATTTCCAGCGGGTGGCGGATCAACTTTCCCTGCTGGGATTTTTCGTCGATGCCATGCAGCACGGCGAACGGGATTTCGATGCCTTCCGCCAGCGTTTGCAGCCGGAACAGGCGGCCAAAGTGCTGCCCGATGAAACCCGGGTCGAGGATGAACTGGCCTTGCAGGCGCGGGAAACCAAAGCCATGGCCGAGGCCTTGCGTGATGCCCCCGACGATCAGCGCTTGCAGGATGAACTCAAGCTGAATCTGGAAGCCCTGCAAAAGGATGCCGATCTGGTCGCCGACCACCAGGTGGGGGAATCCGCCAAGGCGGCCCTGGCCGCGCTGGCCGCCGGCGAACGCCCGGATTTGAGCGCGGTCAGCAGCGATGTCGCGCCGCAGGCCCCGTCGCAGGAAATCCTCGCGCTGGCCGAATCCAGCCTCGAAGAAATCGATGCGGAACTGCTCGAGACCTTCATCGAGGAAGCGCGCGAAGTGCTGGCGTCCATCGATCAGGAAAAAGCGAAACTCGCCGAAGGCGCGCTCGATACGGCAGCGCTGACGACCATTCGCCGGGCCACGCACACGCTCAAGGGCTCGGGACGCATGGTGGGGTTGCGCGAACTGGGTGAGACGGCCTGGGAAGTCGAGCAAACCCTGAATGCGTGGCTGCGCCAGGAATGGCTGGCCAACGCCGATCTCCTGACCTTGATCGACAGCGAGCACGCCGTGTTCGATGCCTGGGTTGCTTATCTGGAACAGCAACAAGCGACAGTGCCCGAGCATGATCAGCTGATTGCCCTGGCTCGCCGCTTGCGCAGCGAAGCGCCTGTCGAAGATGACATGCCCCTCGTGCCCGTGCCTGCCGAGGCATCGTCGGCGCCTGCCGATGTCGCGCATGGCCTGTGGGCGGGTGCCACCGAAACGGTGATTGGTGATCTCTCTGCGCTGGATGCGACCGAAGATCTTGAAGATGATCTGGCGGCGGACGAAGCGGAAGTGCTGGCCTTCGATATGCCACCGCTGGAAATGGATGCGGCGCCTGCCGCGCCGACGCTCTACGATATTTTCCGCGAGGAAGCACGCGGCCACCTGCATACGCTGGTCGATGGATTGGCGGCCCTGCAGGAAGCCCCGGCATCGCCCACCTTGTTCGAGATGACGCGGGCCGCGCATACCCTGGGCGGCATCGCCGGAACGGTCGGTTTGATGCCCTTGAACCACCTCTCGATTGCACTCGAGCATGCGCTGTTGCGTCGGGATGCCGCTGCGGCACCGGATGATGCCCACGCGCTGGAGGTGGTCGGGCAAAGTATTTCGATGCTGGAGCGCATGTTTGCCGGTTTGTCGGTTCAGGCCGAACCCGTTGAGCAACCTGAGTTGATCGAAGCTCTGGCCGAGAGCTATCCGAGCGCACCGCACGACACACTGCAAGCCGAGACCGAGACCGAGACCGAGACCGAGACCGAGACCGAGACC
>JAKLLI010000062.1 GCA_023150195.1 Azonexus sp. | reverse complement strand
CGTCGGCGTAGGGGCGAGCGATGGTGACGGTTTCAGCCATAAGCTTTACAGATCCTGTTTGATCGTAGCCAGAATATCGGCATGGGCCTGGGCGTTGATCTCGCGGCGCAGAATTTGCTCGGCACCGGTGACAACCAAGGCAGCGACCTGCTCGCGCAGTTGCTCTTTGGCGCGCACGGCTTCCTGATCGATTTCAGCCTTGGCACCGGTCACGATGCGGTCAGCTTCCACCTTGGCATTTGCCTTGGCTTCTTCAATCAGTTGAGCGGCACGCTTTTCAGCGTTGGCGATCAGTTCTGCAGCTTTTTCCTTGCCTTCGCGGAGGGCTTCCGTCGAACGCTTGGTGGCCAATTCGAGATCATGCTTGCCGCGTTCTGCGGCAGCCAGTCCATCCGCGATCTTCTTCGCACGCTCATCGAGCGCCTTCACAATGGGCGGCCACACGAATTGCATCGTGAACCAGGCCAGAATGAAGAACACGATGAGCTGCGCAAACAACGTTGCGTTCAGATTCACGGTTCTATTCCTCTTCTAAAGGGTTAGTCGGAAGAGGGAAATTAACCTGCGACCAGTTGGAACGGGTTGGCGAAGGCAAACATCATGGCGATACCAACGCCGATCAGGAATGCGGCGTCGATCAGACCGGCCAGCAGGAACATCTTGGTCTGCAGGGCATTCATCAGCTCCGGCTGGCGGGCAGATGCTTCAATGTACTTGCCGCCCATCAGACCGATACCGATACAGGCACCGATAGCGCCCAGACCAATGATCAGGCCGGCAGCCAGAGCAACAAAACCGAGAACGTGTTCCATGACAACTCCTTGCTAAGGTAAGTAATAAAAAAATTTACTGCTGAATCGTTGGGGTACTGCGAAATTAGTGCGCTTCGTGAGCCTGGCCGATGTACACCAAGGTCAGCATCATGAAGATGAAGGCTTGCAGTGCAACGATCAGGATGTGGAAGATGGCCCAGATCGAACCGGACAGGATGTGGCCGATGAACAGGAAGACACCCGTGGAGGTTCCGGCCCAGGCAGCACCCATCAGGGCGATCAGCATGAAGACGAGTTCGCCGGCGTACATATTGCCGAACAGTCGCATGCCGTGAGAAACGGTCTTGGCCAGAAATTCGATCATCTGCATGGCGAAGTTGATCGGGTAGAGCAGCGGATGGCTACCGAACGGGGCCGTGAAGAGCTCGTGCATCCAGCCACCGAAGCCCTTGATCTTGATGTTGTAGTAGAGGCAGACCAGCAATACGCCGATAGACATGCCCAACGTGCCGTTCAGGTCAGCGGTCGGGACGACGCGCAGGTAGGCGTGGTGATCGCCGGTGATGGCTTGCCAGATGTTCGGCAACACGTCCAGCGGCAGGAAGTCCATCGAGTTCATCAAGAAGATCCAGACGAAGACGGTGAGGGCCAAGGGGCCGACAGCCTTGCGGGATTCGGCGCTATGCACGATGCCCTTGGCCTGTTCATTCACCATTTCGAGCACGATTTCGACGGCGGCCTGCATGCGGCCGGGGACGCCGGAGGTGACGCTCTTGGCGACGCGCCACATGACGAAAAGACCGAGAACACCCATCAGCACCGAAAAGAAAACGGTGTCGAGGTTGATCACGCTGAAGTCAATGATGTTCTTCTGGGCGTGACCCGTGCTGTTGAGGTGGGTCAGGTGGTGAACGATATATTCGCCGGCGGTCGGCGCGTTCGCTGCTGCTTCGTGGCCTGCTGTAGACATAATCAGGGTTTCTTCCAAAACGCTATAAAACCAGCATGTAAAACAACCGCAAGCCCAATCAGCAAGCTGGGCCAATGCATCTCGGGATAGCCCTTGATGGCGATTGCCAGTATTCCTATGGTGGCCGCAATCTTGAGGAACTCACCGATGAAGAAATTGGCCGCGTAGGAATTTCCCGGGCGGTTACTCAACATCGTCAGCCGGACAGCAAAAAACAGGTTGGGAAGAATGGCAGCCAATGCTGCGAACCCCACCGAAATCAGCCCCCGCGTTCCCGTGATTGCAGCGGCCCCGATTGCAGTTATCACTGCTGCACCAAGTTGCAGGTATATCGCTTTGAACATGGTGTTATGCAATCGTTGACCGGCTGTGCCACACAGACCTAAATGATACAAGACTTCAAAAAACAACGTCAATGAAAATTAAGGGTTTACCGCAATGCAGCACGCGCGGCAAACGCTCATCGCAGGCGGCCCAGAATGCCCTCCAGTTGGTCCAGGTCGCTGAATTCGATGGTGATTTTGCCGGCGCCTTTTTTGTTGCTGCGAATGGCAACATTGGCCCCCACCTGTTCGGACAGTTCTTCCTGAAGGCGCAGCAGGTCGCGGTCGACGGGCGCCGGCGCGGGTTTTTTGGCCGGGTTCATGATGTGCTGGACCAGGGCTTCGGTTTCACGCACGGACAGGGCTTTCTGAACGACCCGCTGCGCCAGCGCCAATTGCTGTGCTGCCGGCAGCGGCAACAAGGCGCGGGCGTGGCCCATGTCGATGCTGCCCTGCATCAACAGGTTTTGCACCGGCGGGGCCAGTTGCAGCAGGCGGAGCAAATTGCTGGCCGCAGGGCGGGAGCGACCGACGGCATCGGCGGCTTGTTGGTGGGTCAGGCCGAACTCGTCGATCAGGCGTTGCAGGCCCTGCGCTTCTTCCAGGGGGTTGAGGTTCTCGCGCTGAATGTTCTCAATCAGCGCCATGGCCAGGGCCTGTTCGTCGGGAATCTGGCGTACCAGCACAGGTACTTCGCTGAGGCCGGCGAGTTGCGATGCGCGCCAGCGCCGCTCGCCGGCGACGATTTCATAGCGTTCGGCGCCCGGTGTGGCATCGATGGCGCGGACCAGGATCGGCTGCATGATGCCTTGTGCCTTGATCGACGCGGCCAGCTCGGCCAGCGCGGTATCATCCATATGGGTGCGCGGCTGGTATTTTCCCGGTTTCATCCGGTCGACAGGCAGATTGCGTTGTTCGTCGCCCTGCGGCTTGTCGTTGCCGGACAGCAAGGCGTCGAGGCCGCGTCCGAGTCCCTTCATCTTGATCATTTGGCGACCCTTTCGAGGATTTCATGGGCCAGCGCGGTATAGGCCTGCGCGCCCTTCGAGTTTTTGTCAAAAGCAATGACTGGCTTGCCGTAGGACGGCGCTTCGGCCAGGCGCACATTGCGCGGGACGATGGTTTGGTAAACCTTGCTGCCGAAATGGCTTTCGAGTTCATTCGACACCTGCTGGGTCAGCGTGCTCTGGCCGTTGTACATGGTGCGCAGCAGACCTTCGATTTCCAGTCGGGAATTCAGGTGATGACGCACTTTGCGCAAGGTTTCGACCAGATCTGACAAGCCTTCCAGGGCGTAGTACTCGCACTGCATGGGGATCAGTACGGAATCGGCGGCGACCAGCGCGTTGACCGTGAGCATGTTGAGCGCCGGCGGACAATCGATCAGCACGAAATCGTATTCGTCGTGGTTTTGCTGCAGCGCGTTCTTGAGTCGGTATTCCCGTTGTTCAAGCTCGATCATTTCGACTTCGGCGCCGGCCAGTTCGCGGTTGGCGGGCAGGATGTCGAAGGCGAATTCGGTCTTGATGCAAACCTCAATCAGCGTGGCGGCACCGATCAGCAATTGATAGACGGTCGGCAGCGCTTCCTTTTTGGTAATGCCTGCGCCGGTGGTCGCGTTGCCTTGCGGGTCCATGTCGATGAGCAGGACGCGCTGGCCTTCGGCGCCGAGCGAGGCCGCCAGATTGACGGCGGTCGTCGTCTTGCCGACGCCGCCTTTCTGGTTGGTGATGGCGAGTACTTTCATGAGTGTTTCAATCCGCGCCCGTTTTGATCAGGCGAATCAGGTGGCGCTCGGCATCGAGGCCGGGCACATGCAGCGGAATGATCTGCGCAACAGCAATCCCTGTTGGCAGGGCGGAAATTTCATCATCGGGCTGGATGCCCTTCATGGCCAGCCACTGACCATCGGGTGCCAGCAAATGGCGGGTCAGTTTGACGAACAGGGCGATCTCGGCAAAGGCGCGGGAACTGATCTGGGCGTATTGCCCCTGCATTTCTTCGACGCGGGCATGGTGGACCGTGACATTGCCCAGGCCCAGTTCGATCGCTGCCTGGCGCAGAAAGGTGGCTTTTTTCTGGACGGTATCCACCATGCTGATCGCCAGCTCGGGTCGGGCAATCGCCAGCGGAATCGCTGGCAGGCCGCCGCCACTGCCAACATCAAGGAGCGGGCCGTCGCCAAGGTGCGGCAGGATGGCCAGTGAATCGAGCAGATGATGGGAGATGGCCTGTGCCGGATCGCGCAGGGCAGTCAGGTTGTAGGTTTTATTCCACTTCAGGAGCAGGTCGCGAAACGCCAGCAGTTTCGTCTGCGCGTCCGCGGGCAGGTCAAGCCCGAGTTCGGCCAGTCCGGCAGCCAGGCGTTGGGCGCTCATGCGGCACGGCTCCCGGCGTGACGTTTCAAGTGGATCAGCAGCAGGGAAATCGCCGCCGGGGTGATGCCCTGGATGCGCGAGGCCTGGCCGATCGTTTGCGGCTTGTGCAGGCTGAGCTTCTGCTTCACTTCATTCGACAGGCCTGCGACCGTCGCATAGTCGAGATCGGCCGCGAGTAAGGTGTTTTCGTAGCTGGCGGATTTGGCAACCTCTTCCGCCTGGCGGTCGATATAGCCTTGGTACTTGGCAGAAATCTCGAGTTGCTCAATCACGGCTGCATCGATTTCCGGCGATGCTTGCGGTCCACCGTCGATATCGAGCGAAATCAGGGTGCGGTAATCGACTTCCGGACGCCGCAGTAACTCGAACAGGTTGTATTCATGTTCGATGGCTTTGCCCAGCACGCGCTGGCAGTCATTTGACGTGACGATTTTGGGATTGATCCAGGTCGATTTCAGCCGTTCCTGCTCGGCGGCAATGGCATCGCGTTTCTGGCAGAAAGCCGCCCAGCGGATGTCGTCAACCAGGCCGAGGGCCCTGCCTTGTTCAGTCAGGCGTAAATCAGCATTGTCTTCGCGCAGGCTCAGGCGGTATTCGGCACGGCTGGTAAACATCCGGTAGGGATCGGAAACGCCGCGCGTGATCAGGTCATCGACCAGCACACCGAGGTAAGCCTCGTTGCGCTTCGGGCACCAGCCGGCATCGCCGCGCACGTAGCGCACGGCGTTGATGCCGGCGAGCAGACCTTGCGCCGCCGCTTCCTCGTAGCCGGTGGTGCCGTTGATCTGGCCGGCGAAGAAGAGGCCGTTGATGGCCTTGGTCTCGAGCGTGTCCTTGAGGCCGCGCGGGTCGTAGAAGTCGTACTCGATGGCGTAGCCGGGACGAAGGATATGCACGTTCTCCATGCCGCGGATCGAGCGCACCAGCGCCAGCTGGATGTCGAAAGGCAGGCTGGTGGACACGCCGTTCGGGTAGATCTCGTGCGTCTTCAGGCCTTCCGGTTCGAGGAAAACGTTGTGTTGGTTCTTGTCGGCGAAGCGGTGGATCTTGTCTTCGATCGACGGGCAGTAGCGCGGGCCGACGCCCTCGATGACGCCGGTATACATCGGCGAACGGTCGAGGCCGCTGCGGATTATGTCGTGGGTACGTTCGTTGGTTTCGGTAATCCAGCACGGCAACTGGCGCGGGTGCTGGGCTGCGTTGCCGAGAAAGGAGAAGACCGGCAGCGGATCGTCCGAATGCTGCTCTTCCATCACCGAAAAATCGATGGTCTTGCCGTCAAGGCGCGGCGGCGTGCCGGTTTTCAGCCGGCCTTGCGGCAGCTTCAGTTCCTTCAGGCGGCTGGCCAGTGATACCGAGGGCGGATCGCCCATGCGCCCGCCGGTGTAGTTCTCCAGCCCGACGTGAATCTTGCCGTTGAGGAAGGTGCCTGCGGTCAACACCACGGCGTCGGCCAAAAAGCGGATGCCAAGTTGGGTTACCGCGCCGCACACCTTGTCGCCCTCGACGATCAGGTCGTCACAGGCTTCGGCAAAAATTGTCAAATTGGGCTGGTTTTCGAGTCGACCGCGGATCGCCTGCTTGTACAGCACGCGGTCGGCCTGCGCGCGGGTCGCACGGACCGCCGGGCCCTTGGAGGCATTGAGGATGCGGAACTGGATACCGGCTTCGTCGGTCGCCGCGGCCATGGCCCCGCCCAGCGCATCGACCTCGCGCACCAGATGGCCCTTGCCAATGCCGCCGATCGACGGATTGCAGCTCATCGCGCCCAGCGTGTCGAGGTTGTGCGTCAGCAACAAGGTATTCGCCCCTGCCCGCGCTGCGGCAAGTGCGGCCTCGGTGCCGGCGTGGCCGCCGCCGACGACGATGACATCGAAACGGGTGGGATAAAGCATGGAGGGCGGCGTGTTGCAGTGCAGTAGAAGGCCGCCGATTTTACGTCAAGCGGCTGAATAATCACAGGCTTGCCCGCGATGGCCGTCCTCTGCGGTAACTCGCCTTGCCGCGCGTGCACTTCTCGCGTAAGTTCCCGGAAATGAACGCCCTGCCCCCCAAAAACGCCAATCCCCTCGACAACGACGAAATGTTGCGAGTGTTGCACCAGTCGCTGACGAAGAAGCGTGTGCTGCTCGTGGATCGCCATCCTCCGGCGCGCGATTCGCTGCGGCTGATGTTGAGTGCGCTGGGGGTGACGGCCGTGCACGGCGCGGGCAATTCGGCGGAAGTCATTCGCCAGGTGAAAGGCAACCGCTTCGACATCATTCTCTCCGACTTTGTTCTCGATGACGGTCGCGATGGCCAGCAACTCCTGGAAGAGTTGCGTCACGCAAACCTGATTCCGCTAAGCACGGTGTACATGATCATCACCAGTGAGCGTGCCTACACCAATGTGGTGGCGCTCGCCGAGCTGGCGCCGGACGATTACCTGATCAAGCCCTTTACGGCAGATCAGTTACAGGCCCGTCTGATCCGCGCCATCTACAAAAAACACGTGCTGCACAAAATTTATGCGCAAATCGAGCGCGGCGGATTGCGCGAAGCTGTTGTGGCGTGTGACAACGTGGTTCGCCAACATCCGCCCTACTTGTATGACGCCTTGCGTTTCAAAGGGGAGCTATTGCATCAACTGGGGATGACCGCAGAAGCAGAGGCGGTATACCGGCAGGTGCTGGAAGGCCGGGCGGTGCCTTGGGCCAAGATGGGCCTCGCCACCGCGCTGCGCGATCGCAAAGCCTTCGATGAAGCCCGTCATCTTGCCGAGCAGGTGATCGAAGAAGCCCCGCAGTTTTTTTCCGCCTATGATTTTTTGGCGTCGGTGCATGAGGCGCAAGGCCACCTGAAGGAAACTCAGGATGCCCTGCAACGTGCTGCCGATGCCTCTCCGCATAACACCTTGCGTCAGCGCGTTGTCGGTGACGTGGCGGCACGCAATGGCGACCTGATCGCGGCCGAAAAAGCCTACGGCAAGGTGCTGGAGCGCAGCCGTGGGTCCAGCTTGAGGACGGCAGATGATTTTGCCAATTTATCGCGCGTTCTGATTGATCGGGGAGATACCGAGTCGGCCCGCAAACTGGTGGCCGAGATGAAGCGTGAATTGCGCGGCGACAAGCAGGCGGAACTGGCCGCCCTGGTGGCAGAAAGCCTTTGCCTGCATGCCGACGGTTCTCACGACAAAGCGGCGGCGCTCGTAGACCAGGCGGTGATCTTGCAAAAACAACTCGTTGCGGAAGGCAAGGAGAAAAGCAAGCCAGTATCGCAGCGTCTTGCGGTCGACCTCGCGCAAGCCTGTTTTTCCCTGGATCGTGACGATGTTGCCCTGCAATTGATGCGTCAGGTCGCAGCGGAGAACCACGATGACCCGCACATGATCGGCCACATCACCAGCGTTTTCGAAAAAACCGGGCAGCCGGAGGGGGCGAAGGCCCTGCTCGACCAAGTGGGCAAGGAAATTATCGAACTCAACAACAAGGGCGTTCTCGCGGCGCGCAGTGGGGATTTCGAGGGTTCGGTGCGCTTGCTCATTCAAGCGGCGGAGCAAGTGCCCAATCAACAGTTTCTGGTCAATGCGGCAAAAGCCATCTTTACGCTGCTCGACCGCAAGGGCTGGGACGAGGCTTTGGCGGCCAAGGGGCGTGATTACGTCCAGCGGGCGATGCGACGCGATCGCAAAAGCCCGCGCGTCGCCTCCGCCCGCGAGCTATATGTCACCGCTGCGAAGAAATACGGGATTTCCACTGACGGTTTCTGATCCGTCTTGAAGGCTGCTAAAGTCCCTGTTTCAAATAAATTCATCAGGGAGCCCAGCCATGTTTTCCGGAATCGTCGCCGCCGTCGGCCGCATCACCCATTTGACCCCGCGTGAAGTCGGCTACCGTCTGCATGTTGACGCCGGCAAACTGAATATCGACGACGTTGCACTGGGGGATTCGATCGCGCACAACGGTGTTTGCCTCACCGTGGTCGGCAAGGAAGGCGGCAGCTTCATGGTCGATGTGTCGCCGGAAACCCTGTCGTGCACTGTCGGCCTGGCCGAACCGGGCCCTGTCAATCTCGAAAAGGCCTTGCGCCTGAACGACGTGATTGGTGGCCATCTGGTGTCGGGTCACGTGGACGGGGTGGGCGAAGTGCTGCGTTTCGATCCGGTGGGCGATAACCGGCTGCTGGAAATCCGTGCGCCCAAGGACATCGCCAGGTTCATCGCACGCAAAGGTTCCATCGTGGTCGATGGCACCAGCCTGACCACCAATGAAGTGAATGGCACCGATTTCACCATCAACCTGATCCCGCACACGCTGGAAAACACCACCCTCAACCGCTTGCAGCCGGGCAGCCAGGTGAATC
>JAKLLI010000061.1 GCA_023150195.1 Azonexus sp. | reverse complement strand
CCGCGATTTCGGCAGACGGCCAGGCGAGATTGACGTCACCGCGCAAATGCTTGGACGACATCACGTCGTAGGCACCACCGTAGGCCTTGCGGGTGATCACAGTGACCTTGGGCACGGTGCACTCGGCGTAGGCGTAGAGCAGCTTGGCGCCGTGCTTGATGATGCCGCCGTATTCCTGCGAGGTACCCGGCATGAAGCCCGGAACGTCCACGAAGGTCACTACCGGACTGTTGAAGGCATCGCAGAAGCGAACGAAACGGGCAGCCTTGATCGAGGACTTGATATCCAGACAACCCGCCAGCACCAGCGGCTGATTGGCAACGATACCGACCGGGTGACCATCGATACGGGCAAAGCCGACGATGATGTTCTTGGCGTAATCCGGCTGGATTTCGAAGAAATCGCTGTCGTCGGCAATCTTGACCAGCAGTTCCTTCATGTCGTACGGCTTGTTGGCGTTGTCCGGTACCAGCGTATCCAGCGAATAGTCCATGCGATCGGCCGGATCGCTGGTCGGCGTGACCGGCGGCTTTTCGCGGTTGTTAGCGGGCAGGAAATTCATGAAACGACGCAGCATGGACAGCGCTTCCACGTCATTTTCAAAGGCCAGATCGGCCACACCCGACTTGCTGGTGTGCGTCACGGCGCCGCCCAGTTCTTCGGCGGTCACATCTTCGTGGGTCACGGTCTTCACGACTTCCGGACCGGTCACGAACATGTAGGAGGAATCCTTGACCATGAAGATGAAATCGGTCATCGACGGCGAGTAGACCGCACCACCGGCACAGGGGCCCATGATCATGGAAATCTGCGGCACCACGCCGGAGGCCATCACGTTGCGCTGGAACACGTCGGCATAGCCACCCAGGGAGGCGACGCCTTCCTGAATCCGGGCACCGCCCGAATCGTTCAGACCGATCACCGGTGCGCCGACCTTCATGGCCTGATCCATGACCTTGCAGATCTTCTCGGCATGGGTTTCGGACAGGGAACCACCGAACACGGTGAAGTCCTGGGAGAAGACGAACACCAGACGGCCGTTGATCGTGCCATAGCCAATCACCACGCCATCGCCCGGGGTCTTTTCGGCTTGATCCATGCCGAAGTCGACACAACGGTGCTCCTTGAACAAATCCCATTCTTCGAAAGAATCCGGGTCAAGCAGCAATTCGATGCGTTCACGGGCGGTCAGTTTGCCCTTCTTGTGCTGGCTGTCGATGCGCTTCTGGCCACCGCCGAGGCGGGCCATTTCACGCTTTTTTTCCAGCTGGCGAATGATGTCGTGCATAAAAAACTCCCTAAATGGATCGGGTAATTCGGAACTTCAGTGTTTCAGGTCGTCGAGCAGTGCATAAGCCGCCGCCGCCGGGGTGGTATGGCCCTGCTCGACCGATTGGGTGAGTGCGGGCAGATGCGCCTGCACACGGGGATGATGACGAAAATGCTGACGCAGACCGGCGTCGATCAACTGCCACATCCAGGCCAGCGACTGATGCTGGCGCTTGGCGGCAAACTCGCCGGTCGGTGTGAGGGCAGCCTGATACTTCTCGACCTCCGCCCAGAAATCGCCGATGCCTTGCTTATGCAGTGCCGACAGCGCAATCACGGGCGGCGACCAGTTTTTCGATGCGGGGCGCAGCATGTGCAGTGCGTTGCGCCACTGGGCGCGGACCACGGCGGTGGCCTGCTTGTCGATGTCGGCCTTGTTGATCACCACCAGATCGGCGATCTCGACAATCCCTTTCTTGATCGCCTGCAGGTCGTCGCCGGCATTCGGCAACTGCAGCAGACAGAACATGTCGACCATGCCGGCGACCGTGGTTTCGGACTGCCCGACCCCCACCGTTTCAATGATGATCACGTCGTAACCCGCCGCCTCGCAAAGCAGCATCGCTTCACGGGTTTTCTCGGCGACGCCACCAAGCGACCCGGCCGATGGGCTGGGACGGATGAAGGCTTCCTCGCGCTGGGACAGCAACTCCATGCGCGTCTTGTCGCCAAGGATGGAACCGCCGGTGACGGTCGACGAGGGATCGATCGCCAAAACCGCCAGTTTCTTTCCCTGCTCGATCAACCAGACACCGAGCGCTTCGATGAAGGTCGACTTGCCCGCGCCCGGCACGCCGGAAATCCCGATACGGATCGAATTCCCGGTGCTGGGCAGCAAGGCAGTCAGCACCTGCTGGGCACGGTTTTGATGATCGGCGCGGGTCGATTCGATGAGTGTGATCGCCTTGGCGAGCGAACGCCGCTGGCCGGCGAGCACGCCCGCCACCAGCGCCTGATCGCCATCGCTCAAGAGATCGGTACGCACCGGAACTTCCGCCAGATTCATCCCGGCTTAGCCGCGCGCCTTGCGGATTTCTTCCAGTACGCGCTTGGCCGAATCCTCAATGCGGGTACCCGGACCGAAAACGGCCTTGGTCCCGGCAGCAAACAAGGCATCGTAGTCCTGCGCTGGGATCACGCCGCCGGCAAACACGATGATGTCGTCGGCGCCCTGATCCTTCAGGCACTGGATGATCTGCGGCACCAGGGTCTTATGGCCGGCAGCCAGCGAAGAGCAGCCAATGGCATGCACATCGTTCTCGATGGCCTGACGCGCCGCTTCTTCCGGCGTCTGAAAAAGCGGGCCCATGTCGATATCGAAACCGAGGTCGGCATAGGCGGTGGCCACCACCTTGGCACCACGGTCATGGCCGTCCTGGCCCAGCTTGGCGATCATGATGCGCGGACGACGACCTTCTTCTTCGGCGAACTTGGCGACATCGGCCTTGATCTGTTCCCAGCTTTCCTGACCTTCCACCACACCGCCGTAAACGCCGGAGATGGTCTGGTTGTTGGCGCGGAAGCGGCCAAAAATCTTTTCGAGCGCATCCGACACTTCGCCGACGGTGGCACGCAGACGAATGGCCTTAACGGTCAGGTCGAGCAGATTGCCCTGGCCAGACTCGGCGGCTGCGGTCAACGCGTCCAGTGCGGCAGAAACCGCCGCGCTGTCGCGCGTCGCACGGATCTGCTTGAGACGGGCAACCTGGGCTTCACGCACGGCGTGGTTGTCGATATCGAGAATGTCGATCGCGTCTTCCTTGGCCAGCTTGTATTTGTTGACGCCGACGATGACATCCTTGCCGGAGTCGATGCGCGCCTGCTTGTCGGCAGCGCAGGTTTCAACCTGCATCTTGGCCCAGCCGGATTCAACCGCCTTGGTCATGCCGCCCATGGCTTCGATTTCCTGAATGATGCCCCAGGCCTTGTCGGCCATGTCCTGCGTCAGCTTTTCCATCATGTAGGAACCGGCCCAGGGATCAACGACGTTAGTGATGTGGGTTTCTTCCTGGATGATCAACTGCGTATTGCGGGCAATACGGGCCGAGAATTCGGTCGGCAGGGCAATCGCTTCGTCCAGCGCATTGGTATGCAGCGACTGGGTGCCGCCGAAGACGGCCGCCATCGCTTCGATGGTGGTACGCACGACGTTGTTGTACGGATCCTGCTCGGTCAGCGACCAGCCGGAGGTCTGGCTGTGCGTGCGCAGCATCATCGACTTCGGGCTCTTGGCGTTGAAACCGGACATGATGCGGTGCCACAACAAACGCGCGGCGCGCATCTTGGCGATTTCGAGATAGAAGTTCATCCCGACCGCCCAGAAGAAGGAGAGACGACCGGCAAAAGTATCGACGTCCATCCCTGAGGCGACGCCGGTGCGCACGTATTCCATGCCATCGGCCAGCGTGAAGGCCAGTTCGATCGCCTGATTGGCGCCGGCTTCCTGGATGTGATAGCCGGAAATCGAGATCGAGTTGAACTTCGGCATGTTCTGCGCCGTGTAGGCGAAGATGTCCGCAATGATCTTCATCGACGGCTTGGGCGGATAGATATAGGTATTCCGCACCATGAATTCCTTGAGGATGTCGTTCTGGATGGTGCCCGACAGCTTCTCCTGGGAAACGCCTTGTTCTTCGGCAGCAACAATGTAGCCCGCCAGAATCGGCAGCACGGCGCCGTTCATGGTCATCGACACGGAAATCTTGTCGAGGGGGATGCCGTCAAAGAGGATCTTCATGTCTTCCACGGAATCGATGGCCACGCCGGCCTTGCCGACGTCGCCAGTCACACGGGCGTTATCGGAATCGTAACCCCGGTGGGTGGCCAGATCGAACGCCACGGAAACGCCTTGACCACCAGCAGCCAGCGCCTTGCGGTAGAAGGCATTGGAGGCTTCGGCGGTAGAGAAACCGGCGTACTGGCGGATCGTCCACGGCTTGACCGCGTACATGGTCGGCTGCGGACCGCGCAGGAAGGGGGCAACGCCCGGGAGGGTATCGGCGAACTCGAGATCCGCAATATCCTTCTTAGTGTACAGCGCCTTGACCGCAAGGCCTTCGGGGGTATTCCAGACGAGATTATTGACGTCACCACCCGGCGACTGCTTGGCCGCCGCCTTCTCCCAGACATCCAGGTTATTGGAATCAAAGAACTTTTCTGACATGAGACACCCCTCGCCGATTCGATTTTTTTGGCCTGATAATGCAGAATACAAAATTCTACGCTTCCGGGCCCAGCTTGACATACCAAGCCCCACATAATACTGTATCCATAATTATAGAGGCAAGTCGGCAACGCACCGCTACCGCCCGAACCACACACGGACACCATGACACGTATTGCTCCCACCGCGCTGTACCAGGAAGTTGCCGAACGTCTTCGGCAACGCATCTTCGCCCACGAACTCACCCCGGGCACCTGGATCGATGAGCAGAAGCTGGCGGAGCAATATGGTATCTCCCGAACCCCGCTGCGCGAGGCGCTCAAGGTTCTGGCCTCTGAAGGATTGGTGGAACTAAAGCCGCGCCGCGGTTGCTATGTGACCGAGATTTCCCGCCGTGATCTCGACGATATCTTTCCGCTGATCGCCATGCTGGAAGGCCGTTGCGCCGCCGAAGCGGTCGCCAAGGCCAAACCCGCCGATATCGCCGCGCTCAAGCAAATTCATGATGCGCTTGAAAATGCCGCCGCCGGTGATCGCATCGAGGCGTTCTTTGAAGCCAATCAGGAGTTTCATCGCAAGGTGCAGGAATTGTCCGGCAATCGCTGGCTGCTGCAGGTGATTCAGGACTTGCGCAAGGTCCTCAAGCTGTCCCGCCTGCACTCGCTGTCGCTGGAAGGGCGGCTACAGCAATCGCTGGATGAGCATCGTCTGATCATGGCCGCCATGGCTGCAGGTGACGCTGCAGGTGCCGAAAAGCTGATGCATGACCACCTGCTTTCCGGCCGGGAGGCGCTGGCCCGCATGGAAGCCGCGAGCAGCGCCAAGGCGGCCTGAGCCGCAGTCAGTTCAGCTGACGTTCGATATTGGCGAACAAACGGTCGTAAATCTGTACCAGTGCATCCCGGTCGGCGCTACCGCGCACCCATTTGCGCGAGCGGGCAATACTGACCGCTTCCTGCTCCATCTCGCTCAGGCTGGAAATCGCCACTTCTTCGCCATGCAGGATCGCCGTTGCGTCGGCACGCGCCCGTTGGGCGGTTGCCACCTGATGCATCGCGAAGGTCATGCGGTCTACGCCGTCGCCGATGGCATTTCCCAAATCCCCCACTTGGGTGGCTGATGCTGCGGATTCCGCCAGGGTGCGGCTGAACGTTTCGGTGGTTCCCCGGGCATCGGCCACTGCCACGCTCAACGAGCCGATGCGTTCGGTCGCCGCCCCCATGGAGACAACGATCGCGGAAATCGCCCCGGCAATTTCCTCCGCCGAACGCTGCGCCTGGTCGGCGAGTTTGCGCACTTCATCCGCCACCACGGCGAAACCACGGCCAGCCTCACCGGCACGCGCAGCTTCGATAGCCGCATTCAGCGCGAGCAGGTTGGTCTGCTTGGCGATGGCCTCGATGCGCCCGGTCAGTTGGTGAATGACCGTCGCCTTGGCATTGAGATCATCCAACGCGGCTACACCGGCCATCGCGGAATCATGGGCGCCCCCCAGCGCGCCCGAGACACGTGCCGCCGATTGCGACATCTCCTCTGCCGATGTCGCAAAGCGACCGGCCAGCACTTTCGACTCACCCGCTTCCGTGCCCACCGCCGTCAATACGCTCGCCACATGGTCAATCGCCATTGACAGGCCCTTTTCCGAGCGCAAAAAAATGCGCGACAGCAGCGCCTCGCGCGCCACTGACTCCTGCGCCTGCTCCAGCTTGTCGAGTACCGCCTGAATCTGCACCAGCACCGTTTTGAAGGTGCCGTGCAAGCCGCTCACCTGCAAACGTCGCCACACCCGATCTTCGGACGACGCTTGCATGGCGCCGAGAATTTCGCGGAACGTGGTTTCGGTTTGGTCCAGCACCGAATTGAGGTTCACGCGGATCGCGTCGAGCACGGGGTCGCGAACGGTCTGCGGATTCCGCGCCACCAACTCACCCTGCTGGGCACGATCCAGCAAGGCCTTGAGCGGCCCGAGATCTGCGGTCGACGCTGACTGCGGCAAGAAATTGATGACCAGCAACAGGCCAAGGCAGACCAGGACCACCGCCGGATGCCACCACAGGCCGGCTGTAGCAACCACCAGCAGGAGCGCCGTCAGCCACTGGCGGCTAGAGGGAAAAGACGAGTTGTTCATAGCTCATTCCGGATTGCGTCATCAGATCGGTGAGGACTCGGGTCCCCGCGGCAATGGCATCGCGACTACCCGACGCCTTTTCGGCGTCCAGCATGGCACGATAAAGCGGCTCGATTTTTTGCACCGCCTCGCGCTTGGGGCAGCGACGCACCGAGGTGTACCCAACGATGGCGCCTTGCTGATCAAAATCGGGGGTAATGTGGGTGAACACCCAGTAATGGCTGCCATCTTTCGCCAGATTCTTGATGTAGCCAAAAAATTCCCGACCTGACTGAATCGTCTCCCACGCCAGACTGAAGGCCGCACGCGGCATATCGGGATGGCGAATGATGTTGTGCTGGCTGCCCAGCAGTTCGGTTTCGGTATACCCGGAAAATTCGATGAAAATCGGATTGCCGTAGGTGATGATGCCTTTGGGACTGGTCTTGGAGACGATGAAATCGTTTTCCCGCATCATCCGCTCGACACCGGTGGGCTGGATTCCCCGCTTCATGCCATTCCTTCCTCGCTGGACGAGCACCGGATTGTAGACAAAAAAAACCCGGTGTCAGGCACCGGGTTTGCAAATTACGTGCGAATCGATCAGTGATTGCTGGCCGATGCGGCACCAAAACCGGTTTGTGCACGCACATACTGGTCTTCGAAAGCCTCGATCTCCGCCTGTGCACGCACGCTGCTATCGCTCTTCGACATGATATAGGCCATCAAGAAAGCGATTGGCATGGCAAAAAGCGCTGGTTGCGTATAGGGGAAGAGCGGAGCAGCATTGCCCAGCACATCGACCCACACCGACTTCGAGAACAGCACGAACAGCACGGCGGACACCAGACCACCATAACCCCCCCAAAGCGCGCCGCGGGTCGTCAGGCCCTTCCAGTACATGGACAGGATCAACACCGGGAAGTTGGCTGCTGCCGCCACGCCGAAAGCCAGACCGACCATGAAGGCGATATTCTGCTTTTCGAAGAGGATGCCGAGCACAATGGCCACCGCACCCAGGCAAATGGTAGCAATCTTGGAGACGCGGATTTCCGCAGCTTCAGTGGCCTGCCCCTTCTTGATCACGCGGGCATACAGGTCGTGCGAAATGGCAGAAGCGCCAGCCAGTGCCAGACCGGAGACCACGGCCAGAATGGTCGCGAAAGCCACGGCAGCCAGGAAGCCGAGCAGCATGTCGCCACCGACCGCCTTGGCCAGGTGCATGGCGACCATGTTGCCGCCACCGATCAGCTTCTTGCCGACTTCACCACCCTCGAAAAATTCCGGATTCTGGCCAACGATCAGGATCGCGCACAGGCCCATCAGGAAGATCACGTTGAAGAAGTAAGCCACGAAACCGGAAGCGTACAGCACCGACTTGCGGGCTTCCTTGGCATCGGTCACGGTGAAGAAGCGCATCAGGATGTGCGGCAGACCCGCCGTCCCGAACATCAAACCCAAACCGAGGGAAATCGCCGTCACCGGATCAGCCAGCAAAGCACCGGGATGCATCAGCTTGTCACCTAGCGCATGTGTCGTCATCGCCTTTTCCAGCAAATTGGAGAAGGAGAAATCGAACTGGCTCATGGCGAGGAACATCACCAAAGTACCGCCAGACAGCAACATGCAGGCCTTGATGATCTGCACCCAGGTGGTCGCAACCATGCCGCCGAAGGTGACGTACACCATCATCAACAGACCAACAGAGAAAATCGCGATGTTGTATTCCAGCCCGAACAGCAACTTGATTAATTGACCAGCGCCGACCATCTGGGCGATCAGGTAAAAACACACCACGACCAACGAGGAAACCGCAGCCATCGTCCGCACCTTGCCCTGATCCAGCCGATAGGCAGTAATGTCGGAAAAGGTGAACTTGCCCAGATTCCGCAGGCGTTCGGCCATCAGGAAAAGGATGATCGGCCAACCGGCAAAGAAACACAGCATGTAGATATAGCCGTCGTAGCCCTTGCCATACACCATGGCGGTCAGGCCCAGCAGGGTGGCCGCGGACATGTAGTCACCCGCAATCGCCAGACCGTTCTGGAAACCGGTAATACCGCCGCCGGCCGTGTAGAAATCAGCCGTGGACTTGGTGCGGCTGGCCGCCCAATACGTAATGCCCATCGTCATGGTGACGAAAATGCAGAACATGATGATGGCGTGCCAGTTGGTCGCCTGTTTTTCGGTCGGGCCAATCGCA
>JAKLLI010000424.1 GCA_023150195.1 Azonexus sp. | reverse complement strand
CGAGGGTTTTGCAGTCGCCGATGTTGACGAGGCGGGTGACCAGTTGCAGCGCATCCTGGAATTTGCCGCCGCCTTCGCGTCCACCCTGGACGCCAAAGTTGAGAATGCCGGAGGCGCGGCCGCCCATGTACTTCTGGACTAGCGCGTGGTCCTTGTGGTCGGGCAGGCCGGCGTAGTTGACCCAGCTGCACTTGGGGTGATTTTGCAGGAACTGGGCGATCTTCAGCGAGTTGTCGCAGATGCGGTCCATGCGCAGCGCCAGCGTTTCAATGCCTTGCAGGATGAGGAAGGCGTTGAACGGGCTGATGGCGGCACCCATGTTGCGCAGCGGCACGACGCGGGCGCGGCCAATGTAGGCGGCGAGGCCGAGGGCTTCGGTGTACACCACGCCGTGGTAGGACACATCCGGCTCGTTCAGGCGCTTGAATTTGGCCTTGTGCTCGGCCCACGGGAACTTGCCGCTATCGACAATGATGCCGCCCAGCGAATTGCCGTGGCCGCCCAGGTATTTGGTCAGCGCATGGACGACGATGTCGGCGCCGTGTTCGAAGGGGCGGCAGAGGTAGGGCGAGGGCACAGTGTTGTCGACGATGACCGGCACGCCGTGCTTGTGGGCGACTTCGGCGAGTTTTTCGAAATCGGTGACATTGCCCAGCGGATTGCCGACGGATTCGCAGAACACGGCCTTGGTGCGGGCATCGATCAGCTTTTCGAAGGCTTCCGGATCGCGGTAGTCGGCAAAGCGCACTTCGATGCCGTATTGCGGCAGGGTGTGGGCGAAGAGGTTATAGGTGCCGCCGTAGAGCGTGCTGGAGGTGACGATGTTGTCGCCGGCTTCGGCGATGGTCAGGATGGCGTAGGTGATCGCGGCCATGCCCGAGGCGAGCGCCAGGCCGGCAATGCCGCCTTCGAGCGCGGCGACGCGCTTTTCCAGCACGTCCTGCGTCGGGTTCATGATGCGGGTGTAGATGTTGCCGGCGACCTTGAGGTCGAACAGGTCAGCGCCATGCTGGGTGCTGTCGAAGGCGTAGGAAGTCGTCTGGTAGATGGGGACCGCCACGGCCTTGGTGGTCGGGTCCGGCGAGTAACCGCCATGAACGGCAAGGGTTTCGATTTTCATGCGTGTGTCTCTCTTGGTTTTGTGGGCAAAAATGAAGTCTAGCAGGCGTTGTCGTCAAAACCGTCATCTAGCGGCGGTCGACCGGCGGATTTGACCAGAAAGCGACCGGGATCGACGGCATCGACGAGGTCGTTTTCAATCGGCAGCGGTTGGCCCTCCAGCCACGACACCAGCAGGTCGGCCATTAGCACCGACCAGACAATGCCGCGCGCGCCAAAGCCCTGAACGCACCACAGGCCGGGGAGGCGGGGCAGGGCGGCGAGGCGCGGGCTGCCCTGAATGCGGGAAAAGTCCGGCAGCGGCCCGACGATGGGCATGCGGTCCGGTGACATCGGACGCAGCCCGACCCGCCCCGTGAGTGCTTCGGGCGCGATGGGCGGGAGCCAGCCGGGGAGATGGCTGGCTATCCGGTCGAGGTTTTCGCGGTGATCTTCAAGGCGTTCGTCGAGGCCGGTATCCCCCAGTTGCAGGCTGGCGCCGATCAGGGTCGTAGCGTCGATGGTCGGCATCGCATAGCCGTTGCGGCAGACCACGTGCGGCAGTGGCTGGCCGACGCCGGGGGGCAGGTGCGAAACCTGGCCGCGTGCCGGGCGTTGGGGAAGCGGCGCAAACTGGCTGAACTGACTGGCGCCGGCGCCTGCGGCAAGGATGACAACCGGCGCGCTGGCGATTTCCTGTCCGGCGGCATCGAGCACTGCCCAGCCGGGGTTTGCACGGACCAGTTGCGCCGCGTGCTGGCTGTAGCGCACCGCAATGGCCGGATGGCTGTTGAGCGCCGCCCGACAGACCGAGCCCGGATTGACCCAGCCGCCATGCGGAAACCACCAGCCACCGGTGGGCAGCGTCAGGCCCAGTCGCCGGGAGGCCTCGGCGGCAGTTTCGTACTGCATCAGCGCGGGGGGCATCTGCAGTCGGTCGACGGCCTTTTTTTGCTGAATCTCGTGCGTCTCGTCGCGCCCCAAATGCAGCACGCCACAGGGCGACC
>JAKLLI010000060.1 GCA_023150195.1 Azonexus sp. | reverse complement strand
TCCGCTCCTCCAAACTCCGATAGCTGAACATCGCGTGCTGTGTGGTATCCGCCGTTCTCATCTTCTTCAATCTCGTCCTGACCAGGTCGCCATTATCTCATTGGCATCGGCTGGCTGGGGTTTTTGAGCAGCCTGTTAATTGGAAAATTTCCGGCACTTCGGAAGATGGCGGCCCAGTAGCGGGCGGACGTTTTGAGGGAATGAATGCCCTGCTCACCGCCGCCACTCAAAACCTCACCTTCGCCGACCTCTCCGGCAGCGAAGTAGGCCAAACCCTCGGCGTCGGCCCCTCCGCCCAAATCACCCTCGACGCCAACGCCGCCGGCCACGGCTGGTACATCGACTACACCCCCTACCTCAACGACGAATACCTCCCCACCAGCAACCCGCTGGAATGGATCGCCAAGCCGGGTTCCGAGGCCGAAGGCAAGATGGACCTCTTACCGTATTGCTCCAAGAATATGGTCACGCCCTGGGTTTTGATCACAGTGCAGACGGCCACGACCTCATGGCTAGTCAGCCCTTAACCCGGGCCAGCGAGGCCAGAAACTGCTCGGCATCCTGAAATCCGACAACGCGCACGCCCTGGATTTCCCGACCTTTGGCGTCAAAGAAAATGATGCCCGGTGGGCCGAACAGGCCAAAGCGCTGGAGCAGCGCCTTGTCGTCCGCCGTGTTGCCGGTGACGTCGGCCTGAAGCAGCGTAAATCCCGCCAGTTTGGCCTGCACGCGGGCATCCGAGAAGGTGAATTTCTCCATTTCCTTGCACGAAGTGCACCAATCCGCGTAGAAATCCAGCATCACTGGCCCGTTGACCGCAGCCAGCCGGGCATCCAGTTCCGTGGTGCTGCGTAGCGGTTCGAAGGCCAGATGGCGGGATTCGGCGGCAACGGCTGTACCGCGCAAACCGGCCAGCGGTTGCAGCGGGTCGCGGTTGCCGGCCAGGGCGCCGATCAACAGCGCGGCACCGGTGAGCAGCATGAGAATGCCGATGCCTTTCCAGAAACGTTGCCAGCCGCGCGCATGCGGCGGCAGTGGGTCGAGGGCGTGCAGGTAGACGGCGGGCAAAATGAGCAGCGCAGCCCAGCCGATCATCACCAGCAGCGCCGGGATGACCGGGGAGATCAGCCACAGGGCGGTGGCGAGCAGAAGGACGCCAAAGCCCTTCTTGACACCTTCCATCCACGGGCCGGTTCTGGGCAGCAGCGCCCCGCCGGCCAGACCCACGGCGAGGAGCGGCATGCCCATGCCAATCGCCATCACGAACAGCGCAATGCCGCCGAGCACGGCGTCGCCGGTTTGGCCGATATAGAGCAAGGCGCCAGCGAGGGGCGCCGCGACACACGGGCCGACGATCAGGGCCGAGAGCGCACCCATCACGAAAACGGCAATGCCGCGCCCGCCTTGCAGGTGTCCCGAGCCTTCGGAGAGCTTGCTTTGCAGGGCGCTGGGCATTTGCAGCTCGTAAAAGCCGAACATCGACAATGAGAGGATGACGAAAATGCCGGCAAATGCACCCAGCACCCAGGGATTTTGCAGGGCCGCGGAAAGCAGTGTGCCGGTCAGCCCGGCCGCGATGCCGGCAGCGGCATAGGTCAGCGCCATCCCCAGCACGTAGGCGAGGGAGAGCGCCAGCGCCCGACCGCGGGTGGCCTTGTGTCCCTGTCCGGCGATGATGCCGGAGAGGATGGGAATCATTGGAAAGACGCAGGGGGTGAGCGACAAGCCGAGGCCAGCGACAAAGAAAAAGGCCAGAATCGTCCAGAAACCGGCGTGTTTGAGCGTATCCGCAATCAACCCGCTTTCGTCGCCCGCGCTGGCGCTTGCCGGCGCGGCAGACCCTGCCGGGCCGCCGGCGGGGTCGGGCAAGGTGACGTCCACGGTCTGCCGCTGCGGCGGATAGCATACGCCGGCATCGGCACAGCCCTGGGAGGTGGTTTCCAGCGTCAGGGCAAGTTCACCGGACGCATTCCGCTCGACCGGGACGCGAATGGCGACGGTGTTGTAAAAGACCTCGACCTTGCCAAAATTGTCGTCCTCCTTCTCCTTGCCCTTGGGCAGGATCAGCGTGCCCAAGGGCAGCTCGGGGGCGATGGCGGCGACGCGGAACTTGTCCTTGTACAGGTAGTAGCCCTTGGCGATCTCGTAACGGATTTCCACGGTGCTGCCGTCCAGGGCACGAGCGCTAGGCTTGAAGGCCACCGCCGGGTCAAGGAATTCCTGAGCGTGAACCAGCGTGGAGAGGAAAGCAAAAAGCAGGAAAAGTGTGCGCATGGTCATTGGACTGTTTCAGCGGCCAGCCAGTTCAAATAGGCCGGCAGGCCCTGCGTTACCGGCAGGGCGATGATTTCGGGAAGATCGTAGGGATGCAGTTCGGCAATCCGCCTTTCCAGCGCGGGATAGGCGCTTGCGGTCGACTTGAGCAGCAGCGGAATTTCGCTCGCCTGCTCGATCCGGCCCTGCCAGCGATAAATGGACTCACACGCGGGGAACAGGTTGGCACAGGCGGCCAGTTGTTCCTCGATGAGCGTTTGTGCGAGGCGACGGGCGCATGCGGCATCGGGGCAATTGGTCAGGACCAGAAGGGCTTGCATCGGCGGATTTTACTTGAGCAGACGACGGCGGGTGAGCTGGAGCGCGACGGCGAAGGCCAGCCCGGCAGTGGCCAACAGCACCGTGATGTGGAGCAGCGCATCAGGCGGGACCTGCCCGGCCAGCAGCGGACGGATCAGGGCGACGCCCTGGGCCAGCGGCAAACAACTGCCGGCGAACGCCAGCCAGCCCGGTAGTTGGTCGGTCGGAAAAAACACCCCGGAAATCAGGGTCATTGGCGTGATGAAGAGTGTGAAGTAGTACATGAAGAAGTCGTAAGACGGCGCCAGCGCATTCCAGATCAGGCCGAGGCCGGCAAAGGCCAGCCCGGTGAGGACGATGGCCGGAATGGCCCAGAGTGCCATCGGGCCCTGAGTCAGTCCCATGACCGTGATCACGATCAGGATGGCGAGCCCGGAAAGCAGGGATTTGGTCGCTGCCCAGAACCATTCGCCGGCCAGCACATCGGCCAGTCCGAGCGGCGTGTTGAGAATCCCTTCCCAGGTTTTTTGGACGTGCATGCGGGAAAAGGCCGAATACAGGGCTTCGAAGGTGGCGGCATTCATGGTCGAGGCGCACACGGTGCCAGCGGCCAGAAACGCCACATAGGGCTGACCTTCGATGCTGGGCAGCATGGCGCCCAGGCCGTAACCGAGGCCGAGCATGTAAATCAGGGGATCGGCGAGGTTGCCGAGAATGGAGGGCAGGGCCAGTTTTCGCCAGACCAGAAAATTGCGCTGCCAGACAGGAAACCAGCCGGCAAGTCGGGGTACAGAAGCCATCATCCAAGCCTTCGGGAGGGAAGTGCGCATTCTAGCCCAGGCCCCCGAAAGCCCGCGCACCCGCCTTGCCGGGGGCGGGAGAATCTCGCTAAAGTGTGACGATGACAGAAGAATCCCAGCCCACCGTGGTTATCGACGCCCTGCTCCGCGAGCAGATCAAGGCTTTTTTTGCCGAAACCCAGACGCAGAACGTCGTCGGGATTGTCGTGCTGGCCTTCATTATCTGGATCTCCGGCCATGCCGCGCCCTTGTGGTCGTGGTTGCCGGGTTTTCTGGTGGCCTGTCTGATGACCTTGATCCGCGGCATCCTGATCATCCAGTACCAGCGCACGCCGGAACGGCGCACGGCGCGTCAATGGGGAAGCGGGCAGACCCTGTGCACGGCGCTGAACGGGCTGGCCTGGGGGCATGTGACGTCCTCCTTGTGCAGCTATCTCCTGCCTTACAATCAGCTGCTGATCCTGACCATTTCGGCGATTTCGGCATCGGCGGCGGCGACCGAGGCTTTCGCCTATTTCCGGCCATCGCTGGCCTACATTGCCGGTTCGCAACTACCGCTGGCGCTCTGGTTTTTATTTTCCAGCGGCGAGGATCATTTGACGCTGGGCGTGCTGCTGATCATTTTCGTGATGGTGCTGGCCTGGCAGATGGTGCATCGCAACGTCGCCTTCAACGAGGCCATCGAACTACGTTTCAAGAACGAGCGCCTCGTGCATCAATTGGCGAACCAGACCCGGATTACCGAGGAGGCCGGACTGGCCAAGAGCCGGTTTCTGGCAGCGGCCAGCCATGATCTGCGTCAGCCGGTGCAGGCGGTGAATTTGTTCTTTGAGCTATTGCGCCCGGAAATGCAGTTGACCGATAAAGGGGATGCTTATTTCGGCAAGGTCAAACAAGCCCTGCGCACGGTCTCCGAGATGCTCGCCACCCTGCTCGATGTCTCCCGACTGGATGCGAGCACGATCAAGCCCGATATTCAGGTGCTGGCGGTCAACGACCTGCTTTTCCCGTTAATGCGCGAATTCGCGCCGCTGGCCGAACGCAAGGGCCTGCGCTGGCGCATGGTACCCTGTGCGTTGCACGTGGCGACCGATCCCGTGCTGCTGGAGCGCATCTTGCGCAACCTGATCAGCAATGCCTTGCGCTATACCCCCAGCGGCAAGGTCTTGCTGGGGTGCCGCCGCCGCGGCAGCCGGGTGTTGATTCAGGTCTGGGATACCGGGATCGGCATCGATGAAGCGTTTCAGCGCAAGGTGTTCGACGAGTTTTTCCAGATCGGCAATCTGCATCGGGATCACGAGCAGGGGCTGGGGCTGGGGCTGTCGATTGTTGAGCGCGCTGCGCGGCTGCTGGAATCGCCCTTGTCCTTGACCTCCGAACTGGGCAAAGGCAGCGGCTTTTCTCTCTCGCTGCCGCTGGCTTCCCCCCTGTCCATCGCGGATGGCGGTCGCGCAAGTGCGCCTGCCCAGCCTTACGACATGACCGGGCGACGCATTGTGCTGGTCGATGGCGAGGAAATGGTGCGTAGCGGCATGCACACCTTGCTGGAAAAATGGGGGGCGACGGTGATTTCCGGCGCCTCTGTCGAGGCGGTGCTGGCGAGCGAAGCCTGTCAGGCGGCGCCGGTCGATGTCCTGGTGGTCGATGTCAACATTGCGGCCGATGGCGATGGGCTGGCAGGTGTGGCGCGCTTGCGCGTGCAATTGGGGGCCGGCGTGCCGGCCTTGATCATCAGCGGCGATACCAGTGACGCCACCCGGGCGCTGGTGAAGGCCTCTGGTTGCCCGATGTTGCTCAAGCCGGTGCGTCCCTGGAAATTGCGTCAGGGCATTTGCGCCCAGTTCCCGAAGGGCGGCGCTTAATCGCGCAGTTCCCGGCCGGTCAGCTTGATGAAGACGTCTTCCAGATTCGAGGCCCGGTGCACATAGCGCAGGCCCGGGCAGGCATGCAGGCGGGTTAGCAGGGGCTGGGGATCCCGGCAGTAGAAAAAGACGGTTTCTCCACTGGTTTCGACGCGCTCGGCCAAGCTGCGGTGGTTTTCGGCAAATTGCCCGAGTTGACCGCTGGTTTCATCAAAGACTTCGATGACCTGCGGTTCGATGTGGGTCGCGATCAGTTCGCGTGGACTACCTTCGGCAATTTTTCGTCCATGGTCGATGACGATCAGGCGGTCGCACAGGCGTTCGGCTTCGTCCATGAAATGGGTGGTCAGGATCAGCGTTTTTCCCGCGGATTTGAGCTGCTTGAGGCGCTCCCAGATCAGGTGACGGGCTTGTGGGTCGAGGCCGGTGGTCGGTTCGTCCAGGAAGACGATGTCGGGATCGGCCACCAGCGCCCGTGCCAGGGTCAGGCGTCGTTTCATGCCGCCGGAGAGCGTCGCAATCTTGGCGTCGGCCTTGTTGCTCAGGCTGGCGAATTCAAGCAGATGGGGAATGCGCGTGCGGATGTCGGCATCCTTCATGCCGAAATAGCGACCAAACACCAAGAGGTTTTCGGCGCAGGTGAAATCCGGGTCCAGGTTATCGAACTGTGGGACGACGCCGACGCGGGCGCGCGCCGTCTGTGCCGCTTCGGGGATTGACTGCCCGGCCAACTGGATTTGCCCCTGATCCGGCGCTGTCAGGCCCAGACACAGGCGCAAGGTGGTGGTTTTGCCGGCACCGTTGGGGCCGAGCAGGCCAAAGCAGGTGCCGGGTTCGACCGCAAAGTCGAGGCCGTTCACCACCGGCGTCCCGCCATAGCGTTTGGCGAGGCCGCTGACGCAAAGGGCGGCCGATGCCTGGGGCGAGTTCAGTGCCGCCATGCGCGGGTGATGATGTCGCGGATCAGGTGCAGACGGCGGTGGAAAAAGTGATCGGCACCCGGCACCACGACCACCGGCAGGTCATTCGGTTGCGCCCAGGCCAGCACATTGTCCAGCGGGACCGTTTCATCGGCAGAACCGTGAATCACGATGGTATCGTGGGGGACGCTTTCGGTATCGTACTGGCGCGTGCCTTCGACAAAACCAGCCGCCGTGCCGACCAGGACCAGGCGCTGCGCCGGGTGGCCGGCTTCCGCGAGTCGCTTGCCGACGCGAGTCTGGCAGTAGGCGCCAAAGGAAAAGCCGGCGAGCGCCACCGGGATGTCGCCGCAGCGGTTTTTTGCATCCTGCAGGACGGCCAGCAGATCGTCGGTTTCTCCCCTGCCCTCGTCGTGCATCCCTTCGGTACCGCCCACGCCGCGAAAATTCGGCCGGAAAGCAGCATAGCCAAGGCCGACGAAGGTGCGCGCCAGCGTGTAGGCGACCTTGTTGGTATTGGCACCGCCGCCGAGCGGATGGGGATGCGCGATCAAGGCGATGCCGCGCGGGGCATCCGGGCGCTCCATGATGACGTCGATCTTGCCCGCCGGGCCGTCGACCAGAATTTTCTCTTCCGGCGCTTTCATGGGCTTACAGTTTCAGTCGTTCAACGACATTGCCTTTGATCAGGTGTTCCTGAATGATTTCTTCGACATCCTCGTTGTCGACAAAGCCGTACCAGGTTTCATTGGGATAGATGACCATGACCGGCCCTTGGTCGCAACGGCCCAGGCAGCCTGCCTTGTTGATGCGTACCGCGCCGGCGCCGTTCTTTTTGAGTGCGCCAATGCGATCCTTGGCATACGCGAAGGCGTCGGATCCGCCGACGGTGTTGCAGCATTGTTCACCGGCTTCACGCTGGTTGGTGCAGATAAAAACGTGGTGTTGGAAATAGCTCATGGGTGTCCTCCTGGAAGCCGGCATTATAGGCCAGCCGTTTCACGTGGAACCCGGTTCAGCGCGATTGCAGGGTGAGCAGGGTGAATGGCAGGGCCAGCAAGGGCCACAAACTGGCGACCAGGCGGGTGAGACCGTTGAAATTGAGGAAATGCCCCTGTCGCCAGGCTGCCAGGGCGGCTTCGGAGTAGGGATTGGCGGGGGCCAGATTGAGCAGCACCGTACCGCAAATCAGCGCCAGCATGGCCAGCATCATGGCCAGTTGGGCCGGTAGCCAGCAGGCCAGTGCCAGGATCAGCGTACCGACCATCAGCCCCTGGGTGGCACCGGGCGTCAGCCAGGCGAGCGATTCCGCCGGTCCGATCAGGATGGCGGCGCCGAGGGTGCGCACGATCAGGCCGAGCATCAGGAAGAGAGGCACCAGCAGGTAGGCCAGCCACAGGCGGTTGATCAGGCGTCTCAATATCAGCCCGACGGCGATGACATTGCATGCCGTGACCGCGGCTTCGATGGATGCAAAGTGATCGATTGAAAAGGGAATGGGTGCGGTAAACGTGACGATGCTGCGGAAATCGCCGGCACCGAACAGCCAGGTCTCGGGTGACAGCGGCACGAGCAGCCAAAGGCCGAGCAGTGTCAATCCCAACTCGGCATGGGGCACGGGCGCCAGCAGTCGTTTTTCCCAGCGCGCGATACGCGCAAACAGGCTGGGGCCGCTCAGTTGCGCGGCGATGGCGCCCAGCATGCCGCCAGCGGTATTGCACAAAAGATCCAGATTGGAAGGCACACGCGAGGGTAACCAGTTTTGCAGCGTTTCCAGTCCCAGGCTCAGGCCTGCCGACAGCAGGGTCGCGATGATCGGGGCGGTGTAACGCCAGGGCAACAGGCGTAGCGCCAGGGTCAAAAAGAAGCCCAGCGGCAGGTAGACCGCGACATTGGCCAGCAGGTCAAAGGCGGTCCAGTAACGCGGCCAGTCAGCGTCGAGGAAAGCCAGGGGAGCAACGCCCGTGGCGCGCCAGCCGGAAAACGGGTGCAGGCTGCCGTATACGACCAATCCACACCAGGCCAGCGCCAGGTAGCGGGAAAGGATGACGGGACGGTTGGCAGACGCTTGCATCCCCCGATTTTAGGGGGTGGGCTGATTTACGTCAGCCCGAAAACGCAAAAAAATGGCAGAAATGGGAAGTTAGTGCGGGTGGGGCGGGTGGCCCGTATGGTGGGTTTCCGCCGCAGCACGATGGTGAAGCGCTTCGTGGATGTCTTCCCGCGGTGTCGGGCGACCGGTCCATTGCGGTAGCAGCGAACCCGCGATCATGCCCAGCATGCTGACCCCGAGTCCGATGATTTGCGGCGGAATCAGGCTCTCTTCACCGATCAGGATTTCGATCAGTATCCAGCTGGCGACCCCGCCAATGATGGCGAACAAGGCACCCTGCGTGGTGCCACGCGACCAGAAGGCACCGAAAAACAGGGGGACGAAGGCACCGGCCAGCGTCACCTTATAGGCATTTTCCACCATCCCGAAAATGCTGGATTCCGAATTGAGCGCGAACGAGAGCACGGCCCCGGTAAAACCGACGATGGTGATGCGCATCACGCGCAGGAATTCCCTGTCGTTAAGGTGCGGCACGAAGCCACGCACGATGTTTTCCGCGAAAGCCACCGAAGGCGCCAGCAAGGTGGCCGAGGAGCAACTCATGATCGCCGCCAGAACGGAACCGAAGAAGATGGCCTGGGCAAAGACGGGGG
>JAKLLI010000423.1 GCA_023150195.1 Azonexus sp. | reverse complement strand
CCCTCGACTTGATAGCGCCGCCTGAATTGGGCAACAGTGGAGTCGCGCATGTCGTGGTGATGAAAACGCCCCAGCAGGTCGTAAAGCACTCCCAGACGCAGTGCACCGTCGGCGTAGGTCATTTTTTCAATGCCCAGCTCATCAAACACGGCCGACATGATGGCGATCCCGCCCGGCAACACCGGCAAGCGATCCCCCTTGACTCCCTTGAGATCGAGATTCTCTGCCGAACCCGCCTTAACCAGCAGGGTGCACAAGCGATCCAGACCAACGCGCGTGATCCCGGATTCGCCCCCCGGATTGAGCAAATTCATTTCCAGAATATCGGCAATGGCCCGCGCCGACCCGGACGACCCGACAGCCTCTCTCCAGCCAAGCCGCTGGTAATCGTGAGCAATCAGTTCAATTTCCTTGGCTGCCGCAACCTGAGCTTCACGCAAGCGCCGCTTGTCGATATTGCCATCCGGAAAAAAACGCAGCGTGAAACTGACACAGCCCATATAAAGGGACTCCATCAGTTGCGGATCATGACGCTTGCCAATAATGAATTCAGTGGAGCCACCACCAATATCAACCACCAGACGTTTGTGGGTGGCACTGGGCAAAGAATGCGAAGCCCCGATGTAAATTAGACGGGCCTCTTCGCGTCCGGCAATGACTTCAATCGGGAAGCCGAGTGCCGCTTCAGCGAGTGGCAAAAACTCTCTCGCATTCTTGGCCACGCGCAGGGTGTTGGTGGCAACGGCACGGACCGCCCCCGCATCCAGGCCACGCAAACGCTCGCCAAAACGCCGCAGCCCATCCAGTGCCCGTTGCTGAGCGGCTGCGTCCAGCCGCTTGTCAGCACTCAAGCCCGATGCCAGCCGGACCGGCTCTTTCAGAGAATCCAGGGGATAAATCTGATCGTCAACAACACGCCCGACCTGAAGGCGAAAGCTGTTCGATCCCAGATCGACAGCCGCTACGGTTTCATAAATCATCGCGCGGAACATCACTCAAATGAGGCATCCCCGAATTTTATCACTGCACGCCGATCAACCGCCCCAAAACGGTGCCGCAAAAAAAACCGCCCCAGTTGCCCGGGACGGGTTTCCCTGGTTTTGCGGTTTATTCGCCAGCCAGTGCTTTGCGTACCTGCTCCAACGTGGACGGATCCTCGATCGTCGTCAGATCGCCAGGATCGCGGCCTTCTGCCAGTGCCTGCAGCGAACGACGCAGCATCTTGCCGGAACGGGTNNGGTGACAAAATGCACGCGTGCCGGACGACCAATTGCCCCCAGAATGCCGTCGACCGTAGCAAAGACTTCCTTCTCCAGCGCCTTGGCCAGTTCCGGCGTCGCAATCCTGGAAGCATCCTTGACCACCGCAAATGCCAACGGCACTTGCCCCTTGAGCTTGTCTTCAACACCGACCACGGCCACTTCGGCAATCGCCGCGTGGTTCTGAACGGCTTCCTCGATTTCGCGGGTTCCCAGGCGATGACCAGCCACGTTGATCACGTCGTCGGTACGACCCAGGATGGTGAAGTAACCGTCTTCGTCCTTGATCGCCCAGTCATAGGACGAATAAACCAGCGGTTCCTTGAAGAGGGTGAAGTAGGTGCTGACAAAGCGGTCGTCCTGACCCCACACCGTAGACAGACAGCCCGGCGGGAGCGGCGGAATCACGGCGGCAATCCCCTTTTCGTTCGCACCGCACTCGGAGCCATCTTCACGGAAAATCTTCAGGTTGTAGCCGTAGACCGGGAACGACGGAGAACCAAACTTGATCGGGGTCTTTTCGACACCATGCAAAGCGGCAAGCATCGGCCAGCCGGTTTCGGTCTGCCAGTAGTTATCGATGACAGGGATACCCAACTCGCTCTGGAACCATTCATGGGTCGGCTGATCGAGCGGCTCGCCTGCCATGAACACGTGCTTGAGCGAGGAAATGTCGTACTTGTGCATGTAAGCAGGATCCTGCTTCTTCAGCACGCGCGCCGCCGTCGGCGCCGAGAACATCACGCTGACTTTGTACTTTTCGACAATCTGCCACCAGATACCGGCATCCGGACGCAGCGGCGTGCCTTCGTACATGATGGTCGCCATGCCAGCGATCAACGGGCCATAAATGATGTAGGAGTGACCGACCACCCAACCAATATCCGAGGTCGAGAAATAGGTTTCACCGGCTTCGCCACAATAGATGTGCTTCATGGAGGAAGCCAGCGCCACCGCGTACCCCCCGGTGTCACGCTGAACGCCCTTTGGCTTGCCCGTCGTGCCGGAGGTATAGAGGATGTAGGACGGATCCGAGGATTCGAGCCATTCGCACTCAACGCGAGCATTGAGATGCTCTTCACGCAAGGTGGCGTAATCCACATCGCGACCTTCGACCTTGTTGAAGCCTTGATCGAGGCCCCGATCCACCATCAGCACCTTGGCCGGCTTGTGCTCGGACAATTCGATCGCTTCGTCCAGCAGATGCTTGTAGGGCACGGCCTTGCCACCGCGCATCCCGGCATCCGAGGACACAATCAGG
>JAKLLI010000059.1 GCA_023150195.1 Azonexus sp. | reverse complement strand
TGCCGACGACCCGGCGCTGGTCGATCTCCGCTACATCAAGCGCTGAGGCAGCCAGGTCGCCAGAAACGGCAAGAGCGAAATCGTCAGTGAGCCGAGAAAGATCGCCAGCACCGCCGGCGCCACCGACATCGCCACCTCACGCACCGGCTTGTTGAACATCGCCGACGAAAAATACAGGTTCATGCCGGCAGGCGGACAGAGGAAGCCCATTTCGATATTGGCCAGAAAAATGATCCCGAAATGCACGGGGTCTATGCCGTAGGCCAGTGCCACCGGCAGGAGCAGCGGCACCAGCACCACGATCGCCGCGTAGATTTCCATCAGCGCCCCGGCCAGCAGCAGGAAAACATTCAAGGCGATCAGGAAGGCCCACTTGTTGGGCAAGACCGATTGCACCCAGTCAATCGCCGCATCGGGAATGCCGGCGTCGATCAGGAAATTGGTCAGCCCCAGCGCCATGCCAAGAATCAGCATGATGCCGCCGATCACTTCGGCGCAGCCGAGCAGGGCACGTCCGACGCCCCGGCGATCCAGTTCGCGATGAAAAACCACCTGGGTGAGCAAGGCGTAGGCCGCCGTCAGCGCCGCGCTTTCCGTCGGCGTGGCGACCCCGCCGGCGAGTGAGCCGATGGCCACCACCGGTGCCAGGATTTCCCAGCGGGCGGCCCAGGCGGCCTTGCGCGCTGCGCGCAGATCCGACGCCATTTTGGGTTGAGCCAGCGCGTTGACCGCAAGCAGGTCCTGCCTGAGAAAGCCCCCGACCACCAGCAGGAAAAAAATCATGGCCAGCGCCGGCAGTACCCCCGCGAGGAACATGGTGTTGATCGGCACGCGGGCGATGATGGCAAACATGATCAACGGCACCGAAGGCGCCAGCAGCACGCCCAGGGCACTGGCGCTGGTGACCAGCCCGATCCCGCGGCGTTCGGGAAACCCCGCCTGCGTCAGCAGGGGCAGGAGCAAGCCCCCCAGCGCCAAAATCGTCACTCCGCTGCCGCCGGTCAACGCGGTAAAACAGGAACAAAGCACGGCACCGGCAATCGCCGTCCCCCGGGCGCCACCACCAAACAGGGCGGTGAACAGTGTCCCCAGTCGGGTCGCCGCGCCGGTGCGCGCAAAAATCAGCCCGGCCAGCGTAAACAAGGGCAAGGCCGGCAGTGAGGGATTGACCGTGATCTGGTAATGGCTGAGCGGCACGGCGGCCAGCGGCTGCCCTTCGCTCCAGAACAGGCCGAGCGCCAGGCCGCCCAGCACGACAAAAATCGGCGCCCCGCAGGCAAGGAGCAGCAGCAGGGCGAGAGCGATCGGCCAGAACGGCAGGCTCAGGCCGTCGAACTGCGCCACAACCCAGGCGCCGAGGACCAACAAGGCCAAGGCCGCGAGCCGTCCACGCCAGTCTTTCGCCTCGCGACTGGCCAGACGATAGCCCAGCAGGGCAAAGCCAGCCGGCATGGCCACCTGAAACAGCCAGCCGGGAATGTCATAGGCAATGGCATGCGCAACGGCCATTTCTTCGCGAACGAAGGTCCAGCTGCTTTGCGCCAGCATGCCGCAGATCAGCCCGCCGCCGGCATGGGCGAAAGCACGGGCGAGCCCGCGTACACGCGGGTCCGGTGCAGCGGCGAGGCCCGCCCCCAGCGAGGTCAGATGACCGGCCCGTTCGGCCAGCAAGGCACCGAACATGGCCAGCACCAATCCCAGATGCTGGACGAACAGCGGCGCATTGGCGATGCCTTTGCCGAGCAGGGGCCGCAAGCCCATTTCGCCCAGCGGCAGCAGCAACATCAGACTCAGCGCACCGCCGGCCAGCAGGGTTTCGGGCAGATGGCGGAAACGGGCGAGCATGGCTTAGTGCCGGCCAGCGCGGTAGGCCTTGAGATGGCCCAGCACTTCATCAAAGGTGGCCGCCGGCACCAGCGTGCCGCGAATCTGCGGATACAGGGTGTCGGCCAGCGTACGCCAGGCTTTCATTTGTTCCGGATTCGGCGTGTTGACCGCAAGACCGCGTTTTTTCATGGCCTCGACCGCTTCATCCACTTCCTTGCGCGCCTGGGCGCGAATCTGGGCACCAGCCAGGGCGCCGGCTTCGCGCACCTTTTGCTGGGCCTCCGGCGTCATGGCATCCCAGGCCTTGCGGGTGACCACCAGCGCGCCGACGATGGGCGCCCAGTTCATGTCCAGCATATTGGGGGCGGTTTGATAAATCTGGGTGGCCAGCGCGAAATATGGCGTGCACGGCACGGCATCGATCATGCCGGTCTGGATCGCCGGCAGGATGTCGGCCGTTTCCAGCGGTACCGGCGTGTAGCCGAGACGCTTCATGATTTCCTGTTGCTCGGCTTCGCCGCCCCAGGCAAAAAACTTCATGCGCTTGAAGTCGTCCGGATGCAGGCCCGGCTGCTTCGAAAAAAAGCGGACCCAGCCGGCATCGCCCCAGGCGAGCACGACAAAGCCTTTGTCGAGAAATTTCTGCTCCATCGCCGGACGCATTTTTTCGCGCACGTAATCGACTTCCTCCCAGCTACGGAACATCAGCGGCATCGCCTGCAAGGCCGCAATCGACGGCTCGATTTCACGCAGCCCGACCACCGACATCAGTCCCCCCTGCAACTGACCAATGCGCATCCGCCGCACCATGTCGGTCTCGCCACCCTGGCTGCCATCGGGATAGACCAGATATTTGCCGCCGCCCTGCGCCGTGCGCCAGGCTTCGCCCAGCGCCATCAGCTGGCGGTGGTAGAGGGAGTTTTTCGGGGCCAGCGTGCCGATACGCAATTGCGGTTCGGCGATGGCTGCGCCACACGAAACAAGGATGCCGAGCAGGAGCGCGGCCAGACGGATTTTCATGGGGTTCTCCGGGATCAGAACAAATCAGGGGATTGCGTCAGCAACCAGGCCGCACGCTCGCGCAGCACGCGATCCTGCAAGGCGAAGGGGCCGGTCACCCAGCGGCAACGCATACGCCTCGGCCTTGGCCAGCAGCGGCCCCGGCCTGGCATTGCCGGCCAGCGCAATGGACGCATCGAATCCGGCCAGCGCCTGACGGGGCTGACCGCCGGGACGGGCCATTTCGAAGGTCGCCTGCAGGCTCTTCAAGCTGCCAGCGCCCCAATCCGGGTCTACCTGCGCGGCGACGTCGGCCAGACGGATCGCCAGCGGCAGATCGGCCACCACGTCGGGATCATCCTTGGACAGGGAAATCCAGCCGCCCCACGCTGCCGCAGCCCAATACGCCAAGCCCACGTCCTCGCGACGCAATACCAGCGGCGCCCGGGGGTCGCTCAGCGCGCCATCGCCCCCCGGCACATGCGCAGCCAGCGTCCGCCGGGCATGGAAATGGGCCCGGCGGTAAAGCCGGGCAGCGCGCTGCCGCAGGCGGGTGGCGCCGTTGGCATCCGTGGATTCCAGACGGTCGGCCTCGAAAGCGACAAACGCATAGGCATAACCGGCAAACCCGGCGGCGACCGACTCGGCCAGCGCCCGGTGGCCCGGCTGGTCGCGCAACACGGATTCAGACAGTTTCAGGTAAAAGGGAGCCGCATCCCGTGCCAGCAGCGGATCATCCTCTGCCACCTGCCCTTGCGCCGCGAGGGCATCCGCCAATTCGGACTGAATCAGCGTTCGCGGCGTACATCCGGCGAGCGCGGTCAACAACAGTCCAAGGCAAAAAACGACCGCCGGGCGCGTCGACCGGCACACAGGAAAGCGATAGGCAATAGGCATGATCGGAGCACCTTAGCCGCAGCATGTTACGCGGCCATGACATCGGGACTCAGCCGATGGCCTCCCAGGCCACCGACTCGAAACGGCTGATCACCGCCGGCCAGTTGCGCCGCAGCATGGATTCCGCCGCCGCATGGCGCATGCCGTTCAGATGCCCGGCGTCTTCCAGCGCCCAGAGGGCCGAAGCCACAAAAGCCTTTTCATCGCCGGGCGAGGCCAGCACACCATTTCGCCGATCCACCACCAGCTCTGCGGCGGCGGCACTGCGATAGGCCACCACCGGCACCCCGGAAGCCATCGCCTCGGCCACCACGTTGCCGTAGGTTTCGCTCAGACTCGGAAAAATGAACAGATCGGCACTGGCGTAATGCCGGGCCAGATCCTCGCCGACCCGAACCCCGGCGAAATGGTGATCCGGATGCTCTACCTTCAGGCGAGCCATGGCGGGACCATCGCCCACCCACACCATGCGCGCCGCCGGCTCCCAGACCTGAATCGCGGCAAAGCATTTTTCCGCCAGCGGCAAATTCTTTTCCGGGGCCAGTCGACCGACATAGAGGCAGACCGGCGCCGCCTCATCGGCCCCCCAGTTCGCCCGCAACACCGGATCGCGCCGCACTGGCGAGAACAGGGCCGTATCGACGCCCCGCCCCACCACCCGCACGCCGGGAATCCCGGCGCCCGCCAGTTCAGCGGCCAGGGCCTCGGTCGGCACCATGGTGGCGCGCGTCCGTCGGTGCAGCATGCGCAAATAGGCGGCAACCGCCGGACGCATCCAGCCCATGCCGTAATGCACGCTGTAATGATCGAAATTGGTATGAAAGCCAGAGGTCACGGGAATGCCCAGCTTGCGTGCAGCGGCCACGGCCGACCAGCCGAGCGGTCCTTCCGTCACCACATGAACAAGATCGGGACGCTCCTCCCGCCAGCGACGGCGCAACTGCGCCCCGGCCGGCAAGCCAAAGCGCAGCGCAGGATAGCCGGGCAAAGGCAGACCGCCCACCAGCATGTCATCGCTGCTGCCATCGCCATCCCCGGCCTGGCGCGGGCGGACCACGTCCACCCGATGGCCGCGCTGACGCAGGCCGCCCACCAGCCGTCCCACGGTCATGGCCACGCCATTGACTTCTGGCGGATGGGTTTCGGTCACGAAGGCAATGTTCAGCATCAGACCACTCCATTCATCAACACGCTGCCCCAGACCACAACCACCAGCAGCAGCGACACCAGCACCGCCGCGCTGCCGATGTCCTTGGCACGCTTGGCCAGCCGGTGATTTTCCAGACTGACGCGGTCAACCACCGCTTCAATCGCGGAATTAAGCAATTCGATCACCAGCACCAGCAGCACGCTGGCCAGCATCAAGCCCCGGCCCAGCCAGCCCACCGGCAACCACAGCGCCAGCGGGATCAGGATCAGCGCCAGTCGCACTTCCTGGCGGAAAGCGTCTTCGCACAGGTAGGCGGCGCGCAGGCCGTCGAGCGAATAGCGAAAGGCATTCCATACCCGGCGCAGGCCGGTCTTGCCCTTGAACGGGGACTCATTGGCCGGGTCCAGACCCAGCGCCGAAGGATCGATTTCCTGCATGCCACCTCCATGAAAGCCCTCACGGTAATCAGCCAAGGCTAAGCATTGATGACAGTTCATCGCGCACGCCTGTCACATTTCCGAAAACACCCTGTAAACGCTCGCGTGCTACAAACCTTTTCCCCCGACACCAAGGCACAAGCATGGTTTTTTTCGAATTGTTTTCCAACAACCCGGTGATTATTCGCGTCGCCGCCGGCGACACCCTCTTTGTCGAAGGCGATGAAGGCCACCAGATGTACGTCCTGGCCGCCGGCACGGCAGATGTCCATGTCGGCAACCGCAAGGTGGAAATCCTCCAGCATGGCAACATCGTCGGCGAAACCGGCCTGGTCTGCCCCGGCCCGCGCTCGGCCACGGTGACGGCGACCACGGATTGCGAATTCGTCGCCATCGACGAAAAGCGCTTTCAATTCCTGATCCAGAACACCCCGTTTTTTGCCATGCAGGTCATGCGCGTGATGGCGGAACGCTTGCGCGCCACCGACCGTTTGCTGCCGGTGATCGAGGATATCTGAGCGCGAACCGGGAAAACTGCGGTCGACCGACGATTGACCGCAGTTTTCAAACGCACAATTCGCGATAGAGACGGGCCAGACGGGCCGCCATCGCACGATCTGACCACTGCGCCGCATAGACCGGCGCCTGCTGCTTGAGCACCTGCCGTCGCGACGCATCGGCCAGCAAGGCACCCAGCGCCTGCCCGAAGGCGGCGGTGTCATCAGGCGGGGCGATACAGCCCTGCCCTGGCGCCAGAATGTCGATGGTGCCCATGGCCGCCAATGCCGCGACCGGCACCCCCGCCGCCATCGCTTCCAGCAGCACCAGCCCCTGGGTTTCGGTGCGCGAGGCAAAAGCAAACACATCTGCCGCCGCATAGCAGGCCGGCAGATCCTGACGTCGGTCGAGATAGCCGATGAATACCACGCTGTCGACCAGGCCCAGTTGCTGCACACGCTGGCGTAAATCCCCCATCGCGGGCCCTTCGCCAGCGATCATCAGCATCGCCCCCGGCGCCTGCTGTTGCGCATGGATCAAGGCCTCCAGCAGGAAACCAATGTTTTTTTCATGCGCCACCCGTCCGACAAACAGCGCCAGCGGGTGTTGAGGCGAAATGCCATGGCGGGCCCGGAAGGCTGCGCCGTCGCCGCCGGCGAACTGTGTGAGCGGAATGCCGGTCGGCAAAACGTGCATGGGCGCCGTCACGCCATAGGCGGCAAGGCGTTCGCGCATGGCCGTCGACGGCACCACGACCGCATCCAGCGCATTGCACTGGCGGCGCGAAAAGGCCCGCGCCTGCCCACGCAACCAGCCGGCCGGCACGAAGGGCGCGTAATGCGCGAGATATTCCTCAAACAGCGTGTGATAGGTCGCCAGCACCGGCACGCCCAGCGCCTGCCCTGCCGCCAGTCCCGCGTAATGGGCCACAAAGGGCGTTTGCACATGAATCAGCGCACACCCCTGAGCGGCCTGTCGCACCGCCTTGTGCATCCCCCGCCAGCCGACCAGCCGGTCTTCGCGATCACCGGGCACCGGGCGACCGGGCACGCGGATGATGCCCTCGCTATCGGCCTCATCGCCGTAACGCGGCACCACCAGACGGACGTCGATCCCTTCGGCCGCCAGACCGCGGCGGAAGGTTTCAATCGAGGTCGAAACGCCATTGACCCGCGGGAAATACACATCGGACACCATCAGTACACGCATTCAGTTCTCCAGAGCTGCGGGGGCCGGCAGCAGTGCCTGCGCGCTCCGCACATGGCCCCACTCGATCAATTCCAGGCGGCCATCGAAGTGCTCGATGATCGCGGTACAGGAATCGACCCAGTCGCCGCAATTGATATAGGCCAGGCCGTCGATATCGCGAATCGTCGCCCAGTGGATATGGCCGCAGATCACCCCGTCCAGCCCGCGCTCACGTGCATGGCGGACGGCCGATTCCTCGAAGTCGAAAATAAAATTGAGTGCCGTCTTCACCTTGCGCTTGGCGTAGCCGGCGAGCGACCAGTAACCGGGCCGGCCCAGCTTGCGGCGTATCCACGACAAGCCCAGATTGAGGCGGACCAGCAGGTCATAGGCCTTGTCGCCCAGCACCGCCACCCAGCGATGGTGGCGTGTGACCTGATCGAACTGGTCGCCGTGAATCAGCAAAAAACGCCGGCCATCGGCCGTGCCATGCACCAGCTCGCTGGCCACCTCGACATCGCCGAACACGATGCCGCAGTAATCACGCAGGGCTTCGTCGTGATTGCCGGGAATAAAGACGACCCGCTCGCCGTGCCGCGCCCGGCGCAGCAGTTTCTGCACCACGGTGTTCTGCGCCTGCGTCCAGCAGATGCTGCGGCTCATCGCCCAGAAATCGACGATGTCACCAATCAAAAAGGTATTTTCGGCGGGATGTTCCCGCAGGAAATCGAGAAGGGCATCCGCCTGGCACGCCCGCGTGCCGAGGTGAATATCCGAGAGAAAAACGCTGCGTACCTTGGGCATGGCGGCGAAGATAGCCGCTCGCCATGAACGCGCCGTGACAGCCGATTGACACTTCGGTGACAGTGTCAATCCGTCACGACATTGCAATGTCCTGCCCCTAAGCTGCGCAACCCGATGACGGTCAACCGGAGATTCTGATGAAAATTGCGCATCGCCTGATATTGCTCATGGGCTTCATGCTGCTTGCCATGCTGGCACTGGGGGCCATTGCCCTGCAACAGTTCGAGCGCAATAACGCGATGGTGCGGCAGTTGACCGACGGCGCCATTCCCGGCTTCCTGGCCTCGGTCGAACTGGAGGCCGAACTGAAAAGCCTGCAGATTGCCGCCGTCACGCTAGCCCACACCCAGTCCGCCGATCTCGCCCGGCAAGAACACGCCATCCTGAAACAGCAACGCACCGCGCTGGAAAACGCGATTGCCGTACAACGGCCGCAAGCCAGCGACGAGACGCAACGGGCGCTGCTGGACGAGGCCGGCGAGAGTCTGACCCTTTACTTCGCTGCCATTGACGAGATGGCGCAATTCGCCAGTGCCGGCCAGCCGCTCATGGCCAGCGCCATGCTGTCGGGCAACGTGGCGCCTTACCTGGCAGAAATCAGCGGCATTCTCGAAACCTTGCGCATCGAAAAACGGCGAGCCAAGGACGAAAGTATCGCCCAACTGGCAAGCAGCCTGCAGGCAACCCTGGTGCAACTGGGCGCCGCCTTCGTCGGTCTACTCGGCCTTTTGAGCTTTTTTGGCTGGGCCCTTTACCGGCGTATCGCCAAGCCGCTACGCGACATGGAAGCCACCATGATCCACATTGCGGACACCCTGGATTTCACCCAGCGCGTGCCCATCATCAACAACGATGAAATCGGGCGCTCCATCCAGGCCTTCAACCAACTGCTGGACACGGTTCAGCACAGCCTGACCGAGATTGCCGCCGTGATCGAGCGTAACGGCATCGCCGCCATCGAAATGCATCAGTCGGCGGTGACGCTGGCGCACATCGCCGAAAACGGCAACGGCTCGTCGCGGGAAATCATGGCGGCGGTCAACGCCATTCAGGGCCAGATCGACCGCATTCACGCCGACACCGGCAAGGCTGGCGAACTGACAGCGCATTCGGGCAAGCAGGCCGAGAACAATGGCCACACCATCCGCCACACCGTCGCCCATATCCACCAACTCGCGGATAACGTGGAAGTCGCCGCCGAGCGGGTCTTCGCCCTGGCCAGTGCCGGGCAGAATATTTCCGGGCTGGTGCGGGAAATTCGCGAAATCGCGGATCAAACCAATTTATTGGCGCTCAATGCGGCGATTGAGGCGGCGCGTGCCGGCGAGAGCGGCCGCGGATTTGCCGTGGTTGCCGACGAGGTTCGCAAGCTGGCCGAGCGCGTCAGCGGTGCCACCCACGCGATCAGCGTTCAAGTCACCGAAATCGGCCGCACGGCAGAACAATCGACCGAACTGATGCGCACGGTGGTTGATGACATCAAGCACAACATTCAACTGGCCAGCACGGCAGGCAGCGCCATGCAGGATATCGAACACTCAGCCCAGGCCGTGATTTCGATGGTCGAACAAATCGGCACTCAGGTCGGCGATGGCCACCAGGCGAGCCGCCAGATCGTGCAACAGATGAATGCCATCGAGCACCTGATGTCGCATGCCAACCAATCAGCCCATCACACCAAAGGCTTTGCCGACGACATCCGCGGCATGTCGGAACACATGGCCGGCATCGTCAATCGCTTCCGCATCGGGCAGCTGCGCCTGTCGATGGCGGAGGGTGGCACGCGCGGCAGCGCCGAGCTCTTCTGAGTCCGATCCGTCGATTTTGGCTCAAAACACGATGTCGACCGGCGTATCGAGCAATTCGCCTTTGCGGGCGTGGAAGGCCACCCGCAGTCCTGCGGTCGACAGGTCCAGGCGGGCAAAATTGTCCAGCGATTGCACACCGGAGCGCAGTTTGACGGTGTACTGCTTGTTGCCTTGCGTAATCAGCGGCCGGTCGAGCACCAGTTCGTCGTCTTCCATGTGCGGATACGGCCAGAAAAACGATGAGGAAACCACCTGATAGGCCAGCGGCTTGCTGCGCCCCTTGACCCGGACTTCAGCGCAGAAGGAGCAATGCACGTCGCCGGACAGGAAGACGACGTTGACGCCGTTCAGGGTCGCCAGATGGGCCAGGATACGGTCGCGCTGCTCGGCAAAAGCCCCCCATTTATCGTCGCCTTCGACACTGAAATCGGGGGCCAGCGGTACTGAACTCACCACCAGCTTGACGCGACCTGAACCATCGCTCAGCCAGTTGAGCAGCGCCGTCATCTGCTCTTCCTTGACCATGCGCTTGCGGGCGCCGGCGGTAATCCGTTCGGTGCGGGTATCGAGCACGAAGCAGTCGACGCAGCCGTCGCTGAAGCGGTACCAGAACTTTTGCAGGATGCCATCCAGTCGACCGTTGGCGTCGGCCTGAAACAGCGGGGAATGGCTGCACTGGTAAATCTGGTAGGCATGGATGGCTTGCGGGTACAGCTGAACCTTGTCCTTTTCCGTCGCCTTGGCTGGCCAGTTATCCTCGATTTCGTGGTCATCGAGAATCATGTAGGTGGGCACGCAGCTCATCAAACGCCGGATATGGGTTTGTGAAAACACCGTGCGATAGCGTTTGAGGAATTCCGGCAGGCTGCTGTCGGGAGAGAAGAAATTGAGGTCATCGGCGTAAATCTGGTCGCCGACCATCAGCATGCCGTCCACCGGACGTGCAAGCGACTGCTCGTAGATACTCTTGAAAATCTTGTCGCCGCGATCGTCGAAAATGTCACCAAAAAAGGTGCGCAACAGGTAACGGCAAGACCCGGCGACGTAGCTGCGCGAGCGAGAGGCATCGGCAGCCGCTGTGCGGAAGGTGCCGCTGTCGTCCGGCCATTCGATCAGGGCGGCATGCATGCCCGCCAGGCGGTCGAGTTCGGCATCCAGCGTGACCCAGCCAGCCTGATATTCATACTCGGTTTGAGGCTGCAGGCCGGTCAGCGCGACCACGCAGGTCATGTCGAAATTGGGTGACATCTTGTTGAATAGCGGGGCCGACCATTTGCGCAGGCCGCGCTTGCGATAACGCAACACACCAAAACAGCGGCGGTAGCTGCTTTCGCCAAGACCTTCGAATTGCCCACGGAACCAGATGCGGGTTTGATCCGGGGCGGTGTAGCCGACAATGGGGCCAACGGTGGGGGCGCTCAGTTTCATCATGACTCCGGCAGGATGCGTCGCAACGCGATGCCGGAATCATGCAATCAACCCGGAGATGCCGCAAGCATCGCGGCGGGGGTATCAGTGGAGGCTGACGCGGGAAGCGGGAAACACCGCAGCAAAACGGCTGCCCTCACCCGGCTGGCTGGTAATTTCAAGATTCGCCTGATGGCGGCTGAGCGAATGCTTGACAATGGCCAGGCCCAGGCCAGTCCCGCCGGCATCGCGCGAACGCCCGCGATCCACGCGGTAGAAGCGCTCGGTCAGGCGGGGTATATGTTGCTGGTCAATCCCGATACCTGTGTCCTGCACGGCAAATTCCGCGCCCTTCGCCGATACACGCCAGATCAGGGTGATTTTGCCGCCATTCGGGGTATAGCGCACCGCGTTCGATACCAGATTGGCAAAGGCGCTGAGGAGTTCGGCGTGGTTACCGTTGAGGTCGCCACGCCCGTCAATTTCGAGGCAAATCCGGTGTCGACCGGCAGACAGGGCTTCGGCGTCCCGTCTCAGCTTGTCGAGCAGTGAGGTCATGTCCACCAGTTCATCCTCCGGCGGTGGCGCAGACTCAATAGAAGACAAGGTCAGAAGATCCTGCACAATCGACTGCATGCGCGAGGATTGCTCCCCCATCAGCGCCAGATAACGCAGCCTGTCTTCGCGGTCGACGTCGATTTCGAGCAGGGTTTCGACAAAGCCAGAGAGTACGGTCAGCGGTGTACGCAACTCGTGCGAAACGTTGGCGACAAAATCGCGGCAGCGAGAGCACGCGCTCGAAATAGCGATCCAGATGCAGGATCAGCGGTCGGGTGAAATCGGCGTTCGCCAGGTACTCGACAAACTCTGGCTGGCGCACGATATCGGCAATCGGCAGGCCGCGATCGGTGACGGAATCCAGGCCCAGTTGCCGTTCGGCGGTCTTATTGCAGAACTGAATCTGGAACTGCGCATCGAGCAGCACCACGCCGTCATTCATCACATGCACGGCGGCAATCAGGCGGCCAATATCGCGTTCCCGCTGCTCGATCTTGCCGAGCATTTCCTTTTCATGGCGATACAGGCGACGGAAAACGTCCGCCCATTCGCCATCGCCCTCCAGATTGGGGTCGAGAATCGGCTGGCGCGTCCAGCGCTCGAGGCGGGAAAAGTTGCGATAGTGGATGGCCAGATGGACGCTGAGGCCGATGTAAAACAGCACCCAGCCCATCCAGGCTTCGACGAAATAGCCCAGCGGCAGGGCGACTGCCGCCGTCAACAGGGAATACATCAGGGCGCGAAACAAGCGAATCAGGCTCCCCGAAAGCGATACCCCGTGCCGCGCACGGTTTCCACCCGCTCGTGATGACCGGATTCTTCCAGCGCAGCACGCAGGCGGCGAATATGCACATCCACCGTGCGTTCCTCGATGAACACATGGTCGCCCCAGACTTCGTCAAGCAGCTGGGCCCGGGTGAACACGCGCTCGGCATGCGTCATGAAGAAGAAGAGCAGGCGGAATTCGGTCGGCCCGAGATCGATGGGCTTGCCCCCGGCGCTGACCCGATGCGTGGCCGGATTGAGCGTGAGATCGCCCACTTCCACCGCTTCACCAGCCAGATGAGGCGCCCGGCGACGCAGCACGGCGCGGACACGGGCCACCAGTTCCTTGGGCGAGAAGGGTTTGGTGACGTAGTCGTCGGCCCCGGCCTCCAGGCCTTGCACCTTGTCTTCTTCGTGTACCCGGGCAGTCAGCATGATGATGGGCAATTCGCGGGTCCGCTCGTCGGCACGCAGCTTTTTGGCCAATGCGACACCGGATTGTCCGGGCAACATCCAGTCGAGCACGACCAGATCCGGCAAGGCGGCGCGGATCGCCGATTCGGCCTCTTCCGCGCTGCCCGCACGCACAGCCAGAAAACCGGCGTGTTTGAGGTTGATGACCACCAGTTCCTGAATGGCCGGTTCGTCCTCAACCACCAGAATCGTCGGTGTCACTTGCTGAGCTCCTTGGTGTGGCGGATGTCACGGCCTTCGACCACGAAAATGACCTGTTCGGACACGTTCTTGGCGTGATCGCCAATGCGTTCGATGGCGCGGGCAATCGAGATGATGTCGATCGACACCGTGATCGTGCGCGGGTCCTCCATCATGTGCGTGATCAGCTGGCGAATGATGGACTTGAATTCCACATCCACGTCGTTGTCCGCACGAATGACCGCGCCGGCCAGCTCGGCATCCTGACGGGCGAAAGCATCCAGCGACTGGCGCACCATCACCAGCGCGGCTTCGGCGAGATGGCGGATGCCGACACCGTATTGCGCCGGCATGTGGCCGGCTTCGTAAATGCGGCGCACGCCCTTGGCGATCTTCTTGGCCTCGTCGCCGGCGCGCTCAAGATCGGTCACGATCTTGCTGATGCCCAGCACCAGACGCAGGTCGGAGGCTGCCGGCTGACGCTTGGCAATGACGTGGGCGCAATCGTCGTCGATGGCCTTTTCCAGATCGTTGATCTTGCGGTCGGTTTCGACGATGGTCTTGACGCTGGCGACTTCGCCGGTGGCGTAGGCATCGATGGCTGCGGAAACCTGGGTTTCGACCAGCCCGCCCATTTGCAGCACGTGGCTGCGCAGGCGGCTCAGGTCTTCATCAAACTGGCTGGAGAGATGCAGAGATTCGTTCATGTTGGTTCCTTAACCCATACGGCCGGTAATGTAGTCTTCGGTGCGCTTGTCTTTGGGCTTGATGAAAATTTCGTCAGTCTTGCCAAACTCGACCATCTCGCCAAGATACATGTAGGCCGTGAAATCGGACACCCGTGCGGCCTGCTGCATGTTGTGAGTGACGATGGCGATGGTGAAATCACGCTTCAGTTCGTGGATCAGTTCTTCGATGCGCATGGTGGAAATCGGGTCCAGCGCCGAGGTCGGCTCGTCGAGCAGCAAGACCTGGGGCTTGACCGCCACACCACGGGCGATGCAGAGACGCTGCTGCTGACCGCCGGACAGGCCGGTCCCCGGTGCGTTGAGCTTGTCCTTCACCTCGGTCCACAGCGCAGCCTTGGTCAGCGCCCATTCGACGCGATCGTCCATCTGGTTGCGGCTGAGCTTTTCATGCATGCGCACGCCGAAAGCGATGTTGTCGTAAATCGACATCGGGAAAGGCGTCGGCTTCTGGAACACCATGCCCACCTTGGCGCGCAATTCGATGGTATCGACGCCCTTATCGAGAATGTTCTTGCCATCGACAATCAACTGCCCTTCGGCATGTTGACCGGGATAGAGGTCATACATGCGGTTGATCGTGCGCAGCAGCGTGGATTTGCCGCAACCGGACGGGCCGATAAAGGCGGTGACATGGCCTTTATAGATGTCCAGATTGATGTTCTTCAAGGCCAGCGCCTTGCCGTAATAAAAATTGAGATTTTTCATGCTGATCTGCGGGATCAGCGCTTCTTGAGCTTTTTCGACAGGCATTTTGGCGTCCTGGTGGAATTTCATCGTGAATCAGTGTTGGGCGGCAGCACGGCGAAACACCACGCGCGCCAGAATATTGAGGATCAACACCGCAAGGGTGATGATGAAAACGCCCGCCCAGGCCAGACCCTGCCAATCGGCAAAGGGGCTCATGGCGAACTTGTAGATCGTCACCGGCAGATTGGCCATCGGCTCGTTCAGGTCCAGACTCCAGAACTGGTTGGACAGGGCCGTGAACAGCAAGGGTGCGGTTTCGCCGGAAATCCGGGCCAGCGCCAGCAGGATGCCCGTCACCACCCCGGTCTTGGCGGCACGCAGCGTGACCATCATGATCACCTTCCATTTCGGCGCGCCCAGCGCGAAGGCGGCTTCGCGCAGCGAATTGGGGACCAGCACCAGCATGTCTTCGGTCGTCCGCACCACCACCGGAATCACCAGCAGCGCGAGCGCCAGCGCCCCGGCAAACCCGGAGAATTTTCCCATCTGGGCCACGTAGACCGCATACACGAAGAGACCAATGACGATGGACGGCGCCGACAGCAGAATGTCATTCACAAAGCGGGTGACTTTACCCAACAGCGTGGTGCGGCCATATTCCGCCAGATAAATCCCGGCCAGAATGGCGATCGGCGTGGCGATGAACATGGCCAGACCGACCATGATCGCGCTGCCGGCAATCGCATTGCGCAGACCGCCGGCGCTACCGGGCGCCGGGGTATCCTGGGTGAACAAGGTCAGCGCCAGCGAACTGACGCCCTGCTCGAACACCATCCACAAAATCCAGATCAGCCAGAACAGGCCGAAGGCCATCGCCGCCAGCGACAGGCTGAGCGCGAGAAAATTGATGGCTTTACGTTTTACGACAAGATTCATCATGCACCTCAGGATTTGCCGGACTGCTTCTCAAGCGAGAGCAGCAACAGCTTGGAACAGGTGAGCACGATGAAGGTGATCACGAACAGGATCAGGCCCAACTCGACGAGTGCCGAGGTGTACAAGCCCGGCGAGGCTTCGGCGAATTCATTGGCCAGTGCCGAAGTAATCGAATTCCCGGGCATGAAGAGCGAAAAATTGGAGAGCAGGCTGGCATTACCGATCACGAAGGTGACCGCCATGGTCTCGCCCAGCGCGCGACCCAGCCCGAGCATCACGCCGCCAATCACGCCAACACGGGTGTAAGGCAGCACCACTTTCCACACCACTTCCCAAGTGGTTCCGCCCAGGCCGTAGCAGGATTCCTTCAGCATCGGCGGGACCAGTTCAAACACATCGCGCATCACCGAGGTGATGAAAGGGATGATCATGATGGCCAGGATGATGCCAGCGGCCAGAATGCCAATGCCCAGCGAGGGGCCGCTGAACAGGCTGCCGATCACGGGCAGCTTGCCCAGCGTCCCGCCGATCAGCGGTTGCACGTACTGGCCAAAGATGGGGGCAAACACGAGCAGGCCCCAGATGCCGTACACAATGCTGGGAATCCCGGCGAGCAGTTCAATCGCAATCCCCAGCGGACGACGCAGCCAGGTGGGCGAGAGTTCGGTCAGAAAGAGCGCAATGCCAAAGCTGATGGGCAGTGCGATCACCAGCGCAATCAGGGAGGTGACGATCGTGCCATACATGGGCACCAGTGCACCAAAGCGTTCTGCCGGCGGATTCCACTCCGAACTCGTCAGAAAGCCGAAACCGAATTCCTTGATGGAGGGCCAGGCGCTCCAGGTCAGGGAAATGACCACGCCGACCAGCATGGACAAGGTCAGTACTGCAAAAGCGCGCGTCAGGTTGAAGAACAACCAATCTCCGAAACGCCCTTGTTTATGTGATTCATTCATTGCCGTCTTCCTGTGACATCCTTAAAAGATGCATCACACGCAACAAGGCGGTGATTTCCGCCGAAGCCGAAATCACCGCAAGCTGCATTTTTATTGTTTCAACTTACTTGACGGCCTTGCCAGAAGCGTCCTTGATGTTGCCCCAGGAGGCAGCAATCGACTTGACCAGGCTGTCCGGCAGCGGCACGTAGTCCAGTTCGGTCGCCATCTTGCCACCGTTCTTGTAGGACCACTCGAAGAACTTCAGGACTTCAGCGGCTTGAGCCGGCTTGTCTTGCACCTTGTGCATCAGGATGAAGGTGGCGCCGGTGATCGGCCAGGCCTTCTTGCCCGCCTGGTTGGTCAGGATTTCGCCGAAGGCGGACTTGTTCCAGTCAGCGGTCGCTGCAGCGTCCTTGAAGGTTTCGTCATCCGGTGCAACAAAGTTGCCGGCGGCGTTCTTCAGGATCACGTGGACCAGCTTGTTCTGCTTGGCGTAGGCGTATTCAACATAGCCAACCGAGTTCGGGATGCGCTGCAGGAAAGCGGCAACCCCTTCGTTACCCTTGCCGCCCATGCCGGTCGGCCACTGAACGGCCGTACCTTCACCAACCTTGGTCTTCCACTCTTCGCTGACCTTGGACAGGTAGTTGGTGAAGATGAAGGAGGTACCGGAGCCGTCAGCACGACGCACGACAGCGATTTCGGTATCCGGCAGGGAAACCTTCGGGTTCAGCTCGGCAATGGCCTTGTCGTTCCACTTGGTGATCTTGCCGAGATAGATGTCGGCCAGCACAGCGCCGGTCAGGTGCAGTTGACCCGGCTGAACACCCGTCACGTTAACCACCGGCACCACGCCGCCGATCACGGTCGGGAATTGCATCAGGCCGCCCTTGTCCAGATCCGCCGTGCTCAGCGGCTTGTCGGAAGCGCCGAAATCCACGGTCTTGGCGTTGATTTGCTTGATGCCGCCACCGGAACCGATGGACTGATAGTTAACCTTGTTACCGGTGGCCTTTTGGTAGGCATCCGCCCACTTGGCGTAAACCGGGGCCGGGAAAGAAGCACCTGCGCCGGTGATTTCGGCAGCCATGGCAGAAACGGCAACAGTACCAAGAGCAACGGCCAGTGCCGTCGTGCGGAAAATACGGG
>JAKLLI010000058.1 GCA_023150195.1 Azonexus sp. | reverse complement strand
GCCGGAGCGCAGCTTTCCGATTTTTGTCATGTCCTCGATGACGGACCGCGAACACCGCGAATGGACCGCGGAAATTCCCCGTCTGCAACTTCTCGAAAAGCCCTTGAGCATGCGCATCCTGATGCAGAAATTCGATCAGGTTTTCAGTGCAGGCGATTGATCCCCGGATACCGTGATGAATAGCAAATACCTGGAAAGCGTTGACTTTTCGCGCCACGAGCGCTGGCTGATCCGTGCGCTGGGGCCGGAAGTGGTGCTGCTGATCCTGAATGCCGATGGTGATGTGATCTGGAACGAGAGCCATCCCTTGGCGCCCACGCTGGCGGCACAGATTGCCGGCAAGCCGGAAGGCTTGGCGGCGGATATCCAGATGCTGGGCTTGCCCGAGGGACGGGCGGCTTTTTATCGGCAGCTCGGCCTGACCAAGGACGGCCCTCTCGGCTGGGGGGCGGTGATTTTTCCCGTGCAGACCGGCGAGGGGCAGGCCCTTTATCTGGATCGGCTGGCGGAACTGTCGGACGACATGTTCGATGGCATCTTTGAAGAGCATCATCACCGCGCCGACCTCGAAATGATGACCGAGGAATTGAGCCTGCGTTACGAAGAGCTGCATCTGGTGTACGCGGTCGACCACCACATTCAGGAACATTCGGGCGATTACCGCAAGGTTTTTGCGAGTTTGCTGCAGTCGACTGCAGATCACATGAATGTGGATGTGGTGGCCTTTGTACGGCCGGGCGGCGACTTCTGTCTGCACGCGACCTCGCTGAGCAAGCCCATTCACAACATCGATCTGGTGCTGGTGGAAATGCGCGGCGATCTCTTCCGTTTTGTTCAGGCCTCCGGGGAAACCATGGTCATGAACAAGATCGACGATCCGCGGCGCAATTACATTTTCACCAACATGCCGTACAAAATTCTGTCCTCGCCCGTGCGCTCCGGGGTGACGATGGATGCGCTGATCGTGTTGCTCAATCATGCCGACAAGCCGGATTTCTCGAACAGCGACCGCAAGCTGGCGGAAGTCCTGGCCAATCAGTTGTCCGGTTTGAGCAACACCTATCTGTTGCTCGAGAGCATGCACGACTTCAACGAGCAAATGGCCAAGGCCCTGATCGAAGCGGTGGAAGCCAAGGATCCTTACACCCGGGGGCATAGCGAGCGTGTCAATTTTCTGTCCATGGAGATTGGCAAGGCGCTGGAATTGTCTCAGGAGGATCTGGATGACCTGCACTGGGGCTCCTTGCTGCACGATGTGGGCAAGATCGGGATTCCCGATGCCGTGCTCTGCAAGCCCAGTGCCTTGACGCGTGATGAATACACCTTCATCAAGGTTCACCCCGAGCGCAGCTACGACATTCTTCGCCACATCAAGCATCTCGAAGATGCGGCGGTGGGCGCTCGCCATCATCAGGAACAATACGATGGCAAGGGGTATCCGCTGGGCTTGAAAGGAGATCGCATTCCCTTGAACGCCCGCATCATGGCGGTGGCCGACACCTATGATTCCATCACCAGTTCGCGAGCCTATCGCCCCGGACGTTCGCACGAAGTGGCGATGAAGGAGCTGGAGCGCGTTGCCGGCGCCCAGCTGGATCCGTGGCTGGTCGGCGTATTTAAGGAAATTGTGGCCGCCGAGCCGGAATGGCTGGTGCGCTTCAACATCCGCCGCGACAAGGACTGAAATGTCGGATCTGGTCACCCGCAGCCAGGTGGGCACGATGCTGTACATCGCGCCCACGGTTCCCCTGATCGAGAAAGATGCGTGTCAGGCGTTGGCGGCGGCGATCAGCGAGTCGCTGGCGGCAGGGGATTTGCAGGTGATCCTCGATCTGGAGCAGGTTTCGCTGCTGGCCGGGCCAGCCATGGAAATCATGCTCGAGGGCAGTCAGAAGCTGTCCAAGGTGGGCGGCTTCCTCAAATTCGTGAATCCGTCCTTGCTGGTTCGGGATGTGCTGATTGCGGCCGGTCTGGCGGATCCGCTGCGCGACGAAACGGAAAATTTTGGTGAGCTGCAAAGCATCGGTGGCCATTACGTGCCGCCGTCCACCGCCAAGCTGGGGGAAATCCTGCTGCAGATGGGCTTCGTCACGCAGAAGCAGCTGGATGACGTGGCGCTGATCCAGGCGCGCAGCAACAAGCGCATGGGGACCATCCTCGTCGAGAGCGGCATGGTCAGCGAACGCAACCGGCTGGCTGCGCTGGGCCGGCAGATGGGGATTCCCTTCATTCCGCTGCGCATCGGCCTGTTCGAAACCCAGGCCACGGAATTGCTGCCACGCGAAGTCGCCCGGCGGCTGGAAGTGCTGCCCATGTTCAAGGTGCACGACACCCTGGTGCTGGCGACGCATGATCCACAGGCCATTCCGGCGCTGGACGAAATCCAGGATGTTTCCGGGTGCAAGTTGCGTCTGGTGCTGGCGGAGCAGCCGGAAATCCTGAAATACCAGGGCGAAGCCTACAGCGGCAACGAGTTCATCCCCGAGATGATCGAAAACATGGCCACCGACATCGAACTGGTGGCCCAGGAACAGTCCGATTACACGCGCATCGACGAGATGGCCGGCGCCAGCCCGGTGATCAACCTCGTCAATGGCCTGATCCAGCGCGCCGTGCGCGATGGCGCCAGCGACATTCATGTCGAGTGCGGTCGACTGCGTTCCTATGTGCGTTTTCGCATTGATGGCCTGCTCTACGAAGCCATGTCGCTGCGTCCGGATCTGCATCCGGCGATCATTTCCCGTCTCAAGGTCATGGCCAATCTGGACATCGCCGAACGCCGCCTGCCGCAGGACGGGCGCATGCAGGTGGTGACGCAGGGGCGCAATATCGATTTGCGACTGAGTTCGCTGCCCGGCATCTACGGCGAAAAGATCGTGCTGCGCGTGCTCGACAAGAACCAGTCCATTCTCGATATCGAAAAACTGGGGATGCGTGCGCCCAATCTGGCCGTGCTCAAGAAACTGCTGTCGCGCAGTCACGGGCTGATCCTGGTCACCGGCCCCACCGGCAGCGGCAAGACGACCTCGCTCTATGCGTCGGTCAACCACCTGAAAAGCGTGGAAAAGAACATCGTGACCATTGAAGATCCGGTCGAGTACCAGATCGACATGATCAATCAGAATCAGGTCAACGAGCCGATCGGCTTGAGTTTCGCGCGCATGCTCAAGCACATCCTGCGGCAGGACCCGGACATCATCATGGTCGGCGAAATCCGCGACCGGGAAACGGCGGAAATTGCCGTTCAGGCGTCGTTGACCGGGCATCTGGTGCTGTCCACGCTGCACACCAACAACGCCGTCGGCGCCATCTCGCGGATGGTGGACATGGGCATCGAGCCGTATCTGCTGTCGTCGGCGCTGGCCGGGGTCGTCGGTCAGCGGCTGGTGCGCGGCGTCTGCCCCAATTGCAAGACGACTTACCTGCCACCGCCGGAAATGATCGCCCGCTACCAATGGCCGGACAATGCCCGGCTGGCGCGCGGCAAGGGCTGTTCACAGTGCTACGACTCCGGCTATCGCGGGCGGCTGGGGATTCACGAAATCATCGAGGCCAGCGACGGCCTGCAGCGCCTGATGGCGCGTAATCCGACCAAGGATGAACTGGTGTCCTTCACCCGTAGCGAGGGCTATGCCACCTTGTTCGATGATGGCGTGCAGCGTGCCCTGGAAGGTCGCACCACGATCGAAGAGGTGTCGCGCGTGATTCAGGAAGACTGAGGCCATGGCCCTCGACCTCAACCGCGGCAAGGACAAACCGCGCTCGCAGGCGCAGGCAGAAAAGCCGGGCAAGCCCCCGGCGTCTCCCAAGCCCGGTTTTCTGTCGCAGGAACTGGCCTTGCCGGAACGCAAGCCCGGCCTGAACGAGCGCATGGTCTTTACCGAGCGCCTGCTCTTGTTGCTCGAAACCGGCGTCAGCCTGCTCGAAGCCCTGCAGGCCATGAATCAGCAAGCCGAACAGCCGGGCCTCAATCGCATCATTCTTGCCTTGGCTGAGACCATCAACGAAGGCAAAACCTTCGCCGTGGCGCTCTCGTTGCACCCCGAGATGTTTTCCAGCACCTATGTCAGCCTGGTGGCCGCCGCCGAGGAAGGGGGGTTCCTGCCGGAGGTGCTGCAGCAATTGCTCGACATGGATGAAAAAGCCGCCCAGTTGCGCAGCACGCTGATTTCCACCCTGAGCTACCCGGCGTTTCTCATCGTGTTTTCGATTGCCGTCGTGGTCTTTGTGCTGGTGGTGATCTTTCCCAAATTCGAAGACCTCTTTTCCGGGATTCGCGACCAGCTACCGCTGAGTACCCTGATGTTGATGGCCGCCTCCAATTTCCTGCGCCAGTATGCCTTGCAGATCGTCGCGGGGCTGGCGCTGGCCGTCTGGGCGCTGATTGCCTGGATGCGCTCGCCGGAGGGGCGGCGTATTGTCGATCAACTCAAATTGCGGCTGCCCCTGGTGGGCGATCTCTACGCCCGCATTTATCTGAGCAAGACCCTGGGGGTGCTGGGCTTGTCGCTGAGTAACGGAGTGCCGATCACCATCGCCCTCAAGGCCTGCCAGGACGTGGTCGGCAATGCCGCCTTCGGTGCCTTCATCGAGGATGTACGCACGCGGGTCAATGATGGCCGTGGCATTGCCGCCGGCTTCCAGAACGCCCATTTCGTGCCGCCCATGGTGCGGCAAATGATCGCGACGGGGGAACAAACCGGCAATCTGGGCAAGGTGATGAGCCGGATTGCCGTGTTCTACGAGCGCGAAATCAGCAAAAAGGTGACGCTGATGTCCAAGGCGGTCGAGCCGGTGATGTTGCTGGTGATGGGGGTGGTTGTCGGGGTCATTGTGGCCTCGCTGATCCTGCCCATTTTCAAGCTCTCCAGTTCGATCAGCTGACATATTTGGTAGTTCTTGATTTTGTACTTGCCAACGTCAACGGAAACTCCATAATTGGGCCTTGCTTAAGCCTTTCGTGATACTCAAAGTGAAAAAGGATTGAACCATGCAGTCGATCTACACAAAAACAGCGCGTGCCGTACAAAAGGGTTTTACGCTCGTCGAATTGCTGATTGTCGTCATCATTCTGGCGATCCTCGCCGCCATCGTGATTCCGCAGTTTTCCTCTTCCACCACGGATGCCAAGGAAGCCGCACTCAAGGCCAATCTGGCGGCGCTGCGTTCGGCCATCGAGTTGTATAAGGTTCAGCACAATGGGGTGTATCCGGGGGCAGCGCTTGCGACCGGTCTGACCTGTACTGTTGGTGCTGCTGGCACCGGGGCTGCTGACACGGCCGATGCCATGACTTCGCAGTTGGCTTATTACACCAACGTGGCAGGGCAAGCGTGTACGGGGGCTGATACTCAGACGAAGCTTGGGCCCTACTTGCGTAAGGGGATTCCGCCTGATCCGATTTCTGGCACCAACTCGACAGTGACGGTGGTTTCCGATGGCAAGCCGTTGGCTGCATCAGGCACGGCGGGGGGGTGGAAATATGACACCAAGAGTGGGCAAATCATCATCAACGACACGCGTAGTGATTCCGCCCCGACGCCGGTACCCTACGCTAACTACTGATATCGCCTCCGCATGCCTTTGACGGCATGTCATCCATCTTTCGGCCAGCGGGGGTTTACGCTGGCCGAAATGCTTGTGGTGGTGCTGATTGTGGCCGTGATCGCCAGTATTGCCCTGCCCACCATGCAGCCCGTGCTGACGCAGCAGGGCGCGCTGGTGGCCAGCGAGGCGGCCAATGTCTTGCGGTTCGCGGTCGGCGAGTCTCGGCGAACGGGACGCTTTATTCTGGTTGATGGTCGGACTCAACCCGGCCATTTGCGTCTTTATTACTCCAATGCCAGTGCGGATGTGCCGCCAACCGCCGGGACGGCCGAGGTCATTGATCCGCTGACCAAGCGCGCGCTGGATTTTGAGCCAACCCTGGGCGGGCTGGCGAATGGGACTACGTTGACCGTCCAGTTTCGGGCTGCCAGCGCCCCGCGCACGCAATTGCTGATTTACCCCAACGCCGCCGCCCTGCATGCGTTTGACGGTGCGGGCAGTGATCTCGGCGCGCTGGAAAGTGGCAGCGGCCTCGTGTTGACCGGCCCCGCCGGGACGCAGGCCGTGGGCATCCATGAAATCACGGCGCTGGTGACCTTGCCATGACGTCGGGGAGGTGGGCGCTCACGAGCAAGCGGCGGACGCAATCCGGGTTGTTTTACCTGGAGGCCCTGATTGCCATCGTGCTGCTGGCGATTTTGCTGGTGCCAGCGATGCAGGCGCTATCGTCCAGCCAGTTGCAGACCTCGGCGGGGCTGGCCGAGCGCCAGCTGGCACTGCGCAATTTGATGGAGGATGTGCTACGGCGGCCTTATGAGGAATTGGAGGCGGCGACAGTTGGCGACAATTCCTCAACCTCGATCAAAACGGCGTATTCGGATGCCAGTGGTGCGGTCAACCGGCGTGTGGTGGTTTTTTATCGCTGTAACACCACGACCAATGCCCTCACCGCAAGCTACACCGGGCTAGTGCGCGTCAAGGTGTATTACGAGGCCGATGGTGCCAACAGCGGCATCGAAACCCTCTCCGGGAAGTGGTGGTGATGCAGTGCCGTCGGCAACAGGGGGCGACCCTGCTCGAACTGCTGGTGAGCGTGGTGATCGGCACGCTCCTGCTCGGTGGCCTGTATGGCGTGACGCAACTGGCGGCCAATACCCAGCGCCACGGGCAGGCGGTGAATGAACTGGGTTATCAGGGGCATTTTGCGCTTTCGCGCATGGTTGACCGTGCGCGCAGTCTGGCACCCAAAGTCCTCAGTACCCCCACGGCCGGCACTTCCGGTAATTGGTTTGCACCGGCTGGCTGTGCTGGAACCGCTTGTGTCATGTACTGCCGCAACGCCGCCAGTCAGTTGATTCAGACGGTCACGACCGACACCACGTGTAGCGGCACGGCGGTGCTGGCGCGACAGGTCACCAGTTTTTCGGCCACCTTGCCAACAAGCTCGGGGCCGCTGGATCGACATGTCGGCGTGCTGACACTGGTGGTAGGGGATGGCGCCGGCAACACGCGAACCTTTAACGCGACAATCCGTTTTGGCGGTGGGCTGCAATGAGGCGGCAAGCCGGTTTTGTCCTTCTGCCGGTGGTGCTGGCCATGTCGCTGCTTGCCGTGCTGGCCTACATGAGCAACCGCAGCAGCGGGCTGTCGGCTGCGCTGCAGGATAGTGAAAAGGCCGCGGATCGCGCCTATTACGCAGCCGAGGCTGGCTTGCAGATGTTGAACGCCAAGATTCAGGCGCTGGGCTGTGGCGCAAGCTATCCGACAGCCGCTGCGCCGGTGAGCAATACGACCTTCGGCAACGCAGCGTATAGCGCGTATTCGACGGCAGCCACCGGCAATGTCTTGACGCTGGTCTCGACCGGCACCTATCAGGGGCGCTCGATCACACTCACCCGCAACAACGTATACGTGTATCCGCTCACGACGCTGACCTACACGCTGCAGCCCAATGGCACGGCCGGGATCGATACCTATATCGAGGTGAAAAAAACCGCCAATCACGGCGATGAAGACAAGATCAAGCTCAAGAACAGCGAGCGTTTTGGCTTGATCAAGTTCGATCTGTCGGCCTTTCCGGTGGGTAGTCTGGTGGATCAGGCAAGCTTGCGCTTGCGCGTGAATTCACCTGAATTTGGTCAACTGTATGGCTACCGGATGCTGAGTTCATGGAGCGAAGGGAATGGTAGTTCCGGTGTGAACTGGACGACACGCGACGGTTCGACGGCTTGGACAAGTGCTGGTGGCGATTATCATCCGGTATCGTTTGCAAGCGCAGAGGTTGACTTCTTCTTGTATGGCTATTCGGTGTATTGGGATATCGGCCCCATGATGAAATACTGGGTCAGCGGACGTTATCCGAACTACGGAATGCGTATCGAGCCTAGTTTGTTCTCGTCCGCTGAAATCGTTAGCAGCGATGACTCCTCCGCAGGGGATCGCCCCCGCCTGCAGGTTATCTACTATCCCCCTTGCGGCGTGACCGGCCCGCATGATTGACTTGCGCATTCGCATCCCCGCTTGTCGGCCGTTCCCGCTATGATTGCGCCTTGTTGCCGAATTTTCCTTCATCATGCGTTTCTCCCTTGAGGCCCTGAAGCAGTTGTCGCAGTCGTGGGCGCCCCGCATCGGGCGAGCGCCGGCGATTGGCCTGTATTTCGGCAAGTCGGCGGTCAACCTGGTGCAAATGGCCCAAACCGATCAAGGCGCGCGCATTCGGGCGATGGCGTCCCTGCCCTTGGCCGGTGGCCGGGAGGCGCTGGTGGCGCAGCCCAAGGAAGTGCGTGCCCTGCTGCAGTCGGCCTTCAAGGCGTATCCCTTTTCAGGCAAACGCGTGGTTTCCAGCCTGTCCAACAAGGACGTCAAGATCAGCACCATGAGTTTTCGCCGGCAGCCGGGGCAGTCGGATGATGAGGCCTTGGTGGCCGCGTTGCGCGAACGCATGCCCGATGAACTCGACGATACCGTGGTCGATTTCATGAGCCTGCGGCCCGCCGAGTCGGAAGCCGAACAAGGCGAGGCGCTGGTGGCGCTGGCGCCGCGGCAAAAAGTGACGGAATACCTCGATCTGCTGTCAGCCATTGGCCTGGAAGCGGTGGCGCTGGATGTCGGGCCCAATGCGCTGGCGCGCCTGGTCCGGCATTCGGGGGCGCAGCACTGGCGGGAGTTTCCCAAATTACCGAATGCCCTGCTGATCAATGTCGGGCTGAACGCCAGTTTTCTCAGCGTGATCTGGGGGCGGCGCCTGATTCTGGATCGTCAGGTGGGTTTTGCCGAAAATAGCCTGGTAGACCGCCTGCAAAAGGTGCTGGAAATGCCGGAGGTGCTGGCGCAACACGTGTTGCACGGGCTGGAATCCGCCGAAAGCGCCGCTTCGGGCAGCCGGCAGACGGTGATTGAGGTGCTGCGTCCGGACATGGCGGTGCTTTTGCAGGAAATTAACAAGACCCTG
>JAKLLI010000057.1 GCA_023150195.1 Azonexus sp. | reverse complement strand
CGTAAAGGTCCGTTCCAAACCACTCCTCGATAAGCTGTTTGCGTATGGACGTTTGAAAGACGCTGAAGCTTCTCAGTAATGAAATCGCAACTGAGCAATCAACAGGTCATCATCTTCAACGCGGTACACCATGCGGTGCTCGTCTGTTATGCGGCGTGACCAGAAACCCGATAGCGCATGCTTCAATGCCTCAGGTTTTCCTACCCCCTCGAAAGGTTCGCGTTGTGTTTCACGGATCAGCTTGTTTATCCGTTCAACCATCCGCCTGTCTTGTTTTTGCCAGTACTGGTAATCCTCCCATGCCTCCTCCGCGAAAATCAGCTTCACTTTGCCAATTCCCGCTCAACGCCTTTACCAGTGTTCAGTTGCACTAACGCTGAGAGCAGACGCTTGGCGTTGGCAGGAGTGCGCAAAAGATAAGCTGTTTCCTCAAGCGCTTTGTAATCTTCGAGCGAGAGCATCACCACGGCTTGATCGCCGTTGCGTGTGATAATCAAAGCTTCGTGATCATTACAAACCCGATCCATTGTGCTGGCAAGGTTTGCGCGAACAGTGGTGTAAGTCAAAGCATCCATTTTGCCTCCAAATATGTACGTCTTAATGTACATATCAAACCGCATCTTGTCCAGCAAAAAACAATCCGAAACGACGACCAGTCCGTCAATTTACAGAGAGGTTTGCAGGGTGCTTACAGCGAGGGCGTCCGCGGCGTGATTGCTTCGTAATTTTCGAGTCTCTTGGGATACAACACACTCGGTCTTGCCAATCCTTGAACGTCAGAGGGTGCCAGTAGACTCGGCGGCCGATGCTTGTTGGCATGGGTAAGGTGCCTCACCCTTGCCCTGTGTCAATCAGTGTGCCGGTGGCACCTGGTGGCTGGCCTTGGTTTTTCGTTTTCCCTGAAACGCACGCGATAGAATCGCGACTTTTTCGGCAGGTGGGGCCATGTTGCGGATTTTCCTTGCACTCCTTTGTCTTTGCGGGTCGGCTCGCTGTTTCGCCATCTGCCCGGCGCACGAGATCACGCCGCCGGGGAAGGTGAAGATCGAAGGCGATACGGTGATGATCGTGGTGCATGAATCGTCGGCCTACGACGCCCGGTTTTCGACCAAACGCGGGGCGGACGAGGCGATCCGGTTTGCCAAGGCAAAACACATTCCCGTGATTTATCTTCAGGACGATACGCCGGATGAGTATTACTTCATGGCGGATTGCTCGCCGGATGCCTGGGTGTATTCGGCTGGAGGCGAGATCCGTTTTGATGTGACGGCAAGCCATGTCTATATCGTGGGTGGCCATCTTGAATTGTGCATGTCGGCGGCCTTGCACGACATCATTTATCAGTGGTCGCGGCGAGCGCCGCAATCCTTCACCGTGACTTACCTGATGGATGCGATTTACTCCAATGGCAAGCTGATCGAGCCCTCGGATCCCTTTTATCACGACTTCGACCGCTTTCTCGGGATCGTCAGTTATGGCCGCCCCGGCGGGGAGCACTGGCCCAAGCTCAGCTTGCTGGAAACCATGGGCATCATCCGCCGAGAGGAGCATCAGCTCGATTACATCCGCCAGATTCTGCCGCGCTGGGACACCACGTTTCCGCCTTCTTACCGGGTCGAAGTCCAGCTGAACCGCTCGGTCAAGAAGGTGTTGCGCGCGGCTGAAGGCTGGGCGCCGCCAACTGTGTTGTTTCACTTTGTCGATTCGGCAATTCAACTCGCCGATCCCATGCCGCAGCCCTGAATCCTTTGAAAATGTCCGGTTCAGCCTGGTTGACCGGGGAAGGTGATGTCGACACGAAGGCCGTGACCGGGTTCGCCAGACAGGTGCAGCCGGGTGCCATGGAGTTCGGCAATCCGGCTGACAATGGCCAGCCCGAGACCGCTGCCTGACTCGGCGGCCGGATTGAGTCGATGAAAGCGGCGCAGGGCCTGATCGCGTTTGTCGGGGGGAATGCCGGGGCCACTGTCTTCGATGCGGAGCAAACATTGCGCTGAGATGCGCTCGAGTCGGATGACAACGCGGCCACCGGGCGGCGTGTAGCGCACCGCGTTGTCGACCAGATTGCGGATGAGGATGCGCAGCCAGTCGGCCTGACCGGCCACGACACAATCCTCATCGGCCATCAGTTCGAAATCGAGTTGCTTGTCCAGGATTTGCATGCCCAGTTCGGCGCAAACCGATTGGGCAAGTAAACCGAGGTCGACCGTGACCGGGTTGGGCAAGGCCGATTCCGGATCGAGGCGGGCGAGTTGCAGCATCTGGTCGACCAGATGCGAGGCTCGGCTGAGACCGCTTTGCAATTGGCTGAGCGAATGCTGGCGCTCGGCGTCGTTACGGGCGCGCAAGGCCACTTGCAACTGAGCCTGCAGGGCTGCCAGTGGGGTGCGTAGCTCGTGGGCGGCATCGGCGGTAAAACGCCGTTCGGCTTCCAGTGCGCCTTCCACACGGGTGAACAACTGGTTCAGGGCTTCGAGCAGGCAGCGGATTTCTGCCGGCGCAGCGGATGGATGAACGGCTTGCAACTGCTGTGGATCGCGGCGGGCAATCTGGTCCGCGACGTCGTCGAGCGAAGCCAGCCCGCGCCGGGTGGCCAGCCAGATGCCGAGGCCGATCAGGGGTAGACCAAACAGCGCGGGCAGGATCAGCCGCCAGGCGATCTGCCCGATCAGTTCGTCGCGCAGGCGATGGTTTTCGCTGACCTGCACTTGCAATTGATGCCTGGCATCCCACTGGCTGTAATGGCGCCAATGCCCATCGCCCTGATCGGTGGCCGAAAAACCGTCGGTATCGGTGAGTGGACCGTTGGGGGCGTTGTCGGAACGCAGGAGCAGTACGCCGTCGGCGCGCCAGATCTGGAAGCGCAGGCCGCGCTGGTATTTATGTGCAATGGCACCGGGTGGGTCGATGGTGGCGTGCTGCGCCGGATCGGCCATGGCCAGCAGGGTTTGCGCCGCCTGGGCCAGCTGGGCATCGAACAATTCGTCGATTTCCTGATGGGCATCGAGGTAGCTGAACGCAACCATGGTCAGCCAGCCGATCGCCAGTCCGCCGAGCAGAAGCCCTAGCAGGCGGCGGCGCAAAGAGAACCAGCGGGTTGTCATCGCGGGATGGTGTAGCCGACACCCCTCAGGGTGCGGATCAGGTCGCTGCCCAACTTCTTGCGCAGATGATGGATGTGAACTTCCAGCGCGTTGCTTTCCGGTTCCTCGCCGCCGCGATAGAGCGATTGTTCGAGTTGCTGGCGAGTCAGCACTCGGTCGGTGTTTTCCAGCAACATGTGCAGCAGCGAAAATTCCCGGACCGAGAGGTCGACCGGGGAACCGTCCAGCGTGACCCGGTGGGCGGCTACATCCAGCTGCAGCTTGCCCCGCACCAGCAACGGCGTGCTGCGACCGGCGTGGCGTCGGGTCAGGGCGCGGATGCGGGCACTCAGTTCATCGAGGTCGATAGGTTTGACCAGATAGTCGTCGGCCCCGCCATCCAGGCCGGCCACCTTGTCTTCCGTGGCATCGCGGGCGGTGAGGATGAGGATGGGGACCGACTGGCCGCGGGCCCGCGCACGCAGCAGGACATCCATGCCGGAGAGGCGGCCGGGGAGGCCCAGATCAAGGACGACCAGATCGCAGGCATCGTCGCGCATGGCATGATCGGCAGAAAGGCCGTCATGGCACCAGTCGACCGCAAAACCCTGCTGGCGCAAGCCCACGGTCAGGCCATCGCCAAGTTCGGGATCGTCTTCTACCAGCAGGATGCGCATCGGCGGGTCAGTCCAGGTCCCAGAGTTGGTGGGTATCGAGCAAGAGGCGGTAGTGTGCCTCAAGTGCATCGATTTGCGCCTGCTGCGCGGCCAGACTGGCCTCGTTGGCCTGACGCCGCGCTTGCAGCACATCGCCCAGGCTGCCTTCGCCCAGCTGGTAGGCGCGCGTACTCAAGCGCGCGGCTTCCTGGGTTTGGGCTGCTGCTTGCCGGGTGGCTTCCCAGGCCTGGCGGCCATGGATCGCGGCACGGTAGCTGGCGGCTGCTTCTGCCGTCACGCGGCGTTCAACGGCACTTTCCTGGCTCGCCGCTGCCGCCGCCAGGGCGAGTGCGGTATCGCTCATGGCGCGTCTCGCCCCTCCCGGAATCTGTACGCTGAGATAGGCGCCCACCACGTTTTCTTCACCGCCGCGTTCCCGCGACCATTGAATGCCAATGCTGGGGTCGGGCAGGCGATCCTGCTGCTGGCGGGTGGCTTGCAGGCGGGCATGGGCGGTTTCACCACGGGCCAGCGTCAATTCATGGTTGTGTTCGAGGATGGCGGCGATCCAGCTCGCCTCGTCGCCCGCCAGCGGGGGCAGCGATGTCGGTAGCGTGGGCTGGCTGTCGCCCAGTGCCGGGTAATACCGCTTGAGGCTGTCGCTGGCATCGGTGGCGCGTTGATGGGCCAATTGCCATTGCGCATCGGCCTGGGCGACGGCGGCTTCCGCCAGGATGCGTTCGATGCGCGGGGCATCACCCAACTGTTCGCGGCGGCTGATGGCCTTGGCTGCCTCTGTCAGGAGTTCACGCTGCGCTGCCCACTGTTGCTCGCGGGTGACTTCGCGGAGTTGCTCGAACCAGCGTTTCAGCAGCAGGCGTCCGGCTTCGTGCAGGGTGTCACCGCGAGTCGTTTCGGCCAGGCTGACACCGCTGTCGCCCAGGGCGTTGTCGGTTCGAGCTTTACCCGGCAGGCGCCAGGGGCGTTCAAGCGCCAGATTCCATTCGCTGTAGCCACTGGCTGGCGTGTTGTCCGGTGTGACCCGGCGGCGTTGGGTGCCGGCTCGCACGGTCCATTCGTGTTCGCCTGCGGCCAGTTGCTGACGCCGGGCGTGTTCCGCGTTGATCCGGTGAGCGGCGGCCAGCACTTCAGGTTGTCCGAGCAGTGCCTGGGCCGCCAGTGCCGGGGGCGGCAAGGTGTCGGCCAGAACGGGGGCCGCGCAGAGGAGGAGCAGAGGCCACAGGGTTTGCTTCATAGTTTTCCCATGTCGATCACCGGTTGCAGCCAGAAAAACAGATTGGCGCGCGGCAGATGGTGTTTGATCAGGGCGAGCAACTCGCGCATGGCGGTCTCGTCGCCCGCCGTTTGCAGCGCAGTGCGCGGTGCATGCCCGGCAACTTGTTCCGCCGGGGCGACGAGCGGGACTGCGCTGCCGTGTCCGGCAACCTGTGTCGAGCTGAATCCGGGGCAAAGATCGGGGCGGGAGAGCAGCAAATCCTCAACATGCTCCGCGACGTCCTGGGGAACGATCAGTGTTAACAGCACCTTAGTCATGCGGGACCTCCAGAAAACTGACTGCGGTGTTAACACCGAAACGACGGAAGAGGATGGGCAGCAGGACCAGGGTCAAGGCGGTGGAGGTGATCAGGCCGCCGATGACCACCAGGGCCAGCGGTCGTTGGACTTCCGAGCCCGGACCGCTGGCAAAGAGCATGGGGAGCAAGCCGAAGGCGGCGATGCTGGCGGTCATCAGCACCGGCCGCAAGCGGCGGCGGGCGCCTTCCGCGACCGCCTCGCCCACGCTCAGGCCGCGTGCCAGCAACTGGTTGAAATAGCTCACCATCACCACGCCGTTGAGGACGGCAATCCCCAGCAGCGCGATGAAGCCGACCGAGGCGGGGACCGACAGGTATTCGCCGGTCAGCAGCAGGGCAAAGACCCCGCCGATCATCGCGAAGGGGATGTTGGAGAGGACCAGCAGCGCCTGGCGGACCGAGCCGAAGGTGGAGAACAGCAGGAAGAAAATCAGCGCCAGCGCCAGCGGCACCACAACCATCAGGCGGGCGGCGGCGCGCTGCTGGTTTTCGAACTGCCCGCCCCACGACAGCCGGTAGCCTGCCGGGAGGGGGACATCGCGGGCGACGACCCGTTTGGCTTCGTCGACAAAACCGACCAGATCGCGGCCACGCACGTTGGATTGAATCACCGCATAACGTTGGGCATTTTCACGGTCAACCTTCACCGGGCCATCAATTTGCGCAATTTGGGCGATTTCGGTCAGCGGTACGCTCCCGCCTCCCGGCAGCGACAGACGCAGGGCGCTGAAATCAGCCGGCGTATCGCGCAGGCGATCCGGACCGCGCAGGACGATGGGGGTACGGCGCCCCTGTTCGATCACGGTACCGACCTGACGTCCCTCCAGCAGGGTTTTCAGATCGTTCTGCACATCATCGACATTGAGGCCAAGGCGCCCGGCGGCCAGTCGGTCGATGGCGACCTTGAGGTATTGAACCCCGTCGTTTTTCAGTGTGAACGTGTCTTCGGCACCGGGAATGGCCGCCACGGCTGCCTGAATCTCGTCAGCCAGCCGGGTCAGGGTCGCCAGGTCGGGGCCGAACAACTTGATCGCCAGGTCGCCTCTGACACCGGTCAGCATTTCCGAGACGCGCATGTCGATCGGCTGGGTGAAGGAGAAACCAATCCCGGGGAAATCCGCCATGACCTCGCGCAATTGGTCGGTGAGCCAGGCGGGGTCGGGCGTGCGCCATTGCTCGCGCGGTTTCAGCACCATGAAGGTGTCGGTCTGGTTGAGGCCCATGGGGTCCAGGCCCAGTTCGTCGGAACCGGCACGGGCGACGATCGCCTTGACCTCGGGTACCCGCGCCAGAATGGCTTGCTGAACCGCAGTATCGACCGCCAGTGATTGATCGAGTCCGATGGAGGGCAGTTTTTCCAGTTGCATGATCAGGTCGCCTTCATCCATCGTCGGCATGAAGCTTTTGCCCAGCAGCAGAAAGGCACCCCCGGCAGCTAGCAGCGCACAACTGGCGATCAGGACATAGCGGCGGCCATGGGCCAGCGCGCTGTGCAGCACGGTTTCATAGAGGGCGGCGAGCTTGCGAACCAGCCAGGGCTCGCCATGGGCGCCGCGCTTGAGCAGATAGGAGGCGAGTACCGGCGCCACCGTCAGCGACAGCAGGAGCGAACTGGCCAGTGCGAAGACGATGGTCAGCGCCACCGGCCCGAACATCTTGCCTTCCAGTCCCTGCAAGGAGAGCAGCGGCAGAAACACCAGCACGATGATGACGATGCCGGCAGTGACCGGGGCCGCCACTTCGCGTACCGCGCGGAAGACCAGATGCAGCAGGGGGAGTTTGGCCGGCGCCTCCGCCAGCTGGCTTTCCACATTTTCGACCACGACCACGGCTGCATCGACCAGCATCCCGATGGCGATGGCCAGCCCGCCCAGACTCATCAGGTTGGCGGAGAGGCCGAACAGGCGCATGAGGATGAAGGTGGCCAGGGCGGACAGGGGGAGCATCAAGGCAACCACCAGGGCCGCGCGCAGATTGCCCAGGAAGGCCAGAAGCAGCAGGACCACCAGTACGATGGCTTCGAGCAGGGCTTTGGCCACGGTGCCCACGGCTCGATCGACCAGATGACTGCGGTCGTAGAACGCTTCGAGGTGCACGCCGGTGGGCAGGGTGGGGGCGATCTCGGCAAGGCGGGACTTGATGCCCTCGACCACGGCGCGGGCATTCGCGCCGCGCAGGCCGAGGACCAGCCCTTCCACCGCTTCGCCCTGCCCGCTGCGCGTTACCGCGCCGTAACGAGTGAGTGCGCCAAAGCGGACCTCGGCGACATCACCGACGCGCGTGACCCGGCCCTGTTCGGCCTGCAAAACGATGGCCCGGACATCGTCGACCGTGGCAATCGCCCCCTCGGCTCTGACCAGCAAGGCCTCTTCGCCGGCATTCAGGCGACCGGCGCCATCGTTGCGATTATTGGTTTCCAGCGCCTGTTGCAGGGTGGTGAGTGGGATGCCCCGGGCGGCAAGGCGCTGGGGATCGGGACGCACTTCAAACGTCCTTACTTCCCCGCCCAGGCTGTTCACGTCGGCCACCCCGGGGATGGTGCGGAGTTGCGGGCGGATCACCCAGTCAAGCAGGGCACGTTTGTCCGCCAGTGAAAGTTCACCCTCCACGGTAAACATGAACATTTCGCCGAGCGGGGTCGTGATCGGCGCCATGCCCCCCGTCACGCCGGGGGGCAAGCTATCCATGGCGGCGGCCAGACGCTCGCCGACTTGCTGGCGCGCCCAGTAAATATCGGTGCCGTCTTCAAAGTCGATGGTGATGTCGGTCAGCGCATATTTGGACGTGGAGCGCAGCAGGCGTTGGTGAGGAATGCCCAGCAGTTCCTGCTCGACCGGTACCGCCAGGCGGGTTTCCACCTCTTCCGGGGTCATGCCCGGGGCTTTCAGGATGATCTTGACCTGGGTCGTCGAGACATCGGGGAAGGCGTCGATGGGCAAGCCGAGGAAGGCGTAAATCCCGGTGCCGGTCAACAGGGCGACCAGCACCAAAACCAGCAGGCGCTGAGTCAGCGAGAAACGGATCAGTCCGGCCAGCATCATTCTTTCCCGATACCGGCCAGCATGGCCTTGAGGGCGGAAGCGCCACGGGTCACGACGATTTCGCCCGGTTTCAGGCCGTCGACCTGCACATCTTGACCATTGCGGCTGCGAACCCGGATGGGGCGGGCGTCAAAACGGGCCTGTTCCGCCGTCGCGCTGCTGCGGACAAAAACGAGGTCTTGCGCTTCGTGGTGGATGAGGGCACTGGCGGGGATACGGGTCCCTGCATCTACCGGGTTGCCCAGATCGACTTCCACCATTTGCCCCGGGAAAAGCTGCTCGGCACCTTGGTTGACCGTGGCTTGAAGCAAAACGGTCTGGCTGGCGGGATCCACGGCACGACCGATGGCCAGCACCTTGCCGGCGATGGCCGGGGAAATCACCCGAACCGGCTGGCCGAGACGGAGCGTGGCGGCGATGGCCAGTGGTGCCTGAATCTCCAGCAGCAAGGGCGATAGGCGGCCGATACGGTAAATCATGGCCGCACTTTCCACGCGCTGTCCGGTTTGCACCCCTTGCTCCAGCACGACCCCATCGATCGGGGCGAGCAAGGCCAAGGGCCCACCCGACGCGCTGACCTTGATGCCCGCCAAGGCCAACCCCTGGCGGCGTTCGGCGGCGAGGGCGGAGGCTTGGGCCGCCTGGCTGCGCGATGCCTGC
>JAKLLI010000056.1 GCA_023150195.1 Azonexus sp. | reverse complement strand
CGGTCGGCCATCAGGCGTTCCACATCCTTGCGGCCAAACAGCCAGAACATGGCGGGCGTCAGGAAGGTGTCGAGCAGGGTCGAGCTGATCAGACCCGAGAAAATGACCACCGCCACCGGATGCAGGATTTCCGTGCCCGGCCGCTCGGCTTCGAACAGCAATGGCGCCAGCGCGAAGGCGGTGACCAGCGCCGTCATCAAGACCGGCGCGAGGCGTTCCAGCGAGCCGCGCAGGATCATCTTGTGGTCGAAGTTCTCGCCTTCCATGCGCATCAGGTTGATGTAGTGGCTGACTTTGAGAATCCCGTTACGTACCGAGATGCCCGCCAGCGTGATGAAGCCGACCAGCGCGGCGACCGACAGCGGCTGCCCGGAAATCCACAGACCGAGCACCGCGCCGACCAGAGCCAGCGGGATGTTGGCCATGATCAGCGCCGACAGCGTGACCGACTTGTAGCGGCTGAACAGCACCACGAACATCAGGACTAGCGAGACGATGGAGAGTAGCCCGACCAGACGGGAGGCCTCTTCCTGCGCCTGGAACTGGCCACCCAGCGTGACGAAATAGCCCTCGGGCAGCTTGGTTTCGCCGACAACCTTGCGGATGTCTTCGACAATCTCGGACAGCGCCCGTCCTTGCGCGTTGGCTGAAATCACGATGCGCCGCTTGCCGCCGTCGCGGCTAACCTGGTTCGGCCCGTCGCCGTCCTCAATGGTGGCGATTTTTGACAAGGGAATCGGACCGCCGGGCGTCTCCAGCAAAATCTGCCCCAGCCCTTGCAGCGAGCGGGACGATTCAGGCAAGCGCACGACCAGCGCAAAGCGCCGGCCACCCTCGACCACCTGGGTTACCTTTTCACCTTCGACCAGGCTTTGCAGCGTCGCCAGAATCTGCGGCGTCGGCACGCCGTATTGCGCGGCCGTCGCATAATTGACGCTGACTTTAATCTGCGGCGCCAGTACCTGCTTCTCGATTTCCAGATCGGCGATACCGGGAATACCGGCCAGCCTGCCGCGCAAGGCGTCGGCCTGACCGCGTAGCGTATCCAGATCGTCACCAAAAATCTTGATGGCGATCTGCGAGCGCACGCCGGACAGCATGTGGTCGATACGGTGCGAGATGGGCTGGCCAATGGCAATCGCCGCCGGCAGGTTGATCAGGCGAGCACGAATATCGGCCGAAATTTCGCCCATTGAGCGCGTCATTTCGGACGCCGGCTTCAGGCCGACATCCAGTTCGCTGACGTGTACACCTTCTGCATGCTCGTCAAGTTCCGCCCGGCCGCTGCGCCGCCCGACGTGCACGACTTCCGGCACCGCTTTGACCAGCACCTCGGCCTGTTGTGCCAAGGCCGACGACTCGGCCAGCGTGACGCCGGGATTGAGGCGCATCCCGATCAGCAGCGTTCCTTCATTAAAGGGCGGCAGGAAGGTCTTGGGAAAGAACGGCACGGCGACCGCAGCCAACAAAATGGCGACGGCACCGGCCGTCAACGCCGCTTTCGGCCGGTTGAGCACCGTCTGCAAACTGCGCCCATAGCTTGCTTTCAACCAGGCCAGCAGTTTCGTATCACCATGATCGAGCGATTTCATGCGTGGCAGCAGGTAGAAGGAGAGTACCGGCGTCACCGTCACCGACACCACCAGCGAGGCCAGCGTCGAAACGATGAAAGCGATACCGAGCGGCACGAACAAACGCCCCTCCATACCAGGCAATGCGAACAGAGGCAGGAAGACGAGCACGATGATGATCGTTGCGTAGAGAATGGCCGAACGCACTTCCATCGTCGCATGGGCCACCAGTTCAATCGGATGCATTCGGTGATCGTGGTGCTTGGCCCGGTCTTCCTTCAGTCGCCGCAGCACGTTCTCGACGCCGACCACGGCGTCATCGACCAGGCCACCGATGGCGATAGCCAGGCCACCCAGCGTCATGGTGTTGATCGACAGGCCGTAGTAGTCGAAAACCAGCGCCGTCATGAAAATCGACACCGGGATCGCGGTCAGCGCGATCACCGTCGGGCGCAGGGTGCCCAGGAAGAAGAACAGGATGACCGCGACGAAGACCGACGCCCCGATCAGCTTGCCTTGCAGCGTGCTGATCGACGACTCGATGAAACTCGCCTGGCGGAAAGTCACCTTGGGCGCCTCCATGCCGGCCGGCAGCGATTTCTTCAGATCCTCGACGGCGGCCTCGATGCTCCGGGTCAGATGGATGGTGTCCGCCGTCGGCTGCTTCTGGATGCCGAGAATGACCGCCGGTTTGCCCTCGAAACCAGCGTCGCCCCGCTTGATGGCGGGTGCGAAAGTCACCTCTGCGATTTGCCGCAATAAAACGGGTTGACCGTGGCGGGCCGTCAGCGCGAGGTTCTTCAGGTCGTCCAGTCGCGACGTGCGGCCGAGATGGCGAATCAGGTATTCGCGCCCATTGAGTTCGAGGAAGCCGCCGGAGGTGTTGGCCGAGTAGCCCTTGAGCGCCCCGGTCAACTGCTCGTGCGAGATGCCCAGTTCGGCCATGCGGGTCGTGTTCGGCTGCACCTGGAACTGCCGCACCTCGCCGCCGATGGGAATGACCTGCGCGACGCCGGCGATGGCCATCAGACGCGGCCGCAGCACCCAGTCGGCGTATTCGCGCACCTGCATCGGCGAAATCTTCGCCGTGTCGATGGGAATGGCGATCTGCATGATTTCGCCCATGATCGAACTGATCGGCCCCATGCGCGGCGTGACGCCGGCTGGGAGCCCTTCCTCCATCGAGGACAGACGTTCAGACACCATCTGCCTGGCCCGGAAAATCTCCGTTTTCCAGTTGAAGGTCACATAAATGAAAGAGAGGCCGGCACTGGACACCGAGCGCACGCTTTCCACACCGGGCAGACCGTTCATGGTCGTTTCCAGCGGGAAGGTGATCAGTTGCTCCACTTCCTCGGCGGCCATGCCGCCGGACTCGGTCATGATGGTGACCGTCGGTTTGTTGAGGTCCGGAAACACATCCACCGGGGTGCGGGAGAGCGTGAATGCCCCATAAGCCATCAGCACCAGGCTGGCGATGATGACCAGCAGGCGGTTGGCAAGACTGTTGTCGAGAAGCCACTTGAACATGCTTGGCTCCGCTCAGCGTATCTGGTTAATCAGAGTGGCCGCGCGGACGGCAACCCGGTCCCCGGCTTTCAGACCGCTGGTCACCGCCACGTGGGTGCCGTCCAGCGGCTCGGCGGTTACTGTGCGCGGCTCAAAGCGTTCCGGCGCCGTCTTGATCCAGACGATGCTCTGGTTCGCAGGGTTCTTCATCAGCGCCGCCATCGGCACGCGGATGCCCGGCACCGTGCTGCGCGTCTGCACGAAGACCCGAACCGGCTGGCCGACGGCCAACGCCGCCAAAGCGCCGCCTTCACCCCGGAAGGTCAGCGGCAGGGCCTGCTCGCGCAGGCTGCGGGCGACGCCGACCAGGCGCAGCGGCAGCTTCTGCTCACCGACGGCGACAAAGGCCCCGGCCACATCGCTGGCGACGGCCATATCGAAAGCCAGCGCCTCGATCAGCATGCGTTCCGGATTGACGATCTCGAACAGGGTCTCGCGGGCTTCGAGCACCTGACCGGAAACGACGTTGGCCGACGCGATGACGCCGCTGACCGGCGCCACCAGTTGTTCGTTGGCGACGGCGGCTTCTGCTTCCTCGATGACCTTGCGCGGTACGGTGTCGGACAGTTCGCGTAGGCGGCGCAGGCGGCTTTCCGCCAGCGAGCGGCTATTGCCGCCGACCTCCGGCGTCACGTAAGCCAGCACCTCTCCTTTCTTGACATGCTGGCCGGGCAGCGGCAGACCGCGTGGTCCCGGCGTGACACGACCGGCGACGATGGCCTGCACTTTGCCGCCGGCGTTCGGGTCCATGACCACCTTGCCGGCCAGTTCATGGGTGCGGGGCAGTTCGCCTAGCTCCACCAGAAGGGTGCGAACACCAATCTGGCGTTGCGCCGGTTTGGGCAGGAAGACACTGCCGTCCGGCTGGCGCTTGGGGCCGTTGCCGCTGGCAGCGGGCGGGGCGTCGCCGTGGTCATGGCCGTCACCGGCCAGCACCAGAGTTGAAGAAAACAAGAAGGATAGGCAAAGGACGCTCAATAACAGACGGGGCTTCATGCGGCACCTCCGAAATGCGGTTTACGGGAAGCGTGCAGGCGGCGCAACAAAGCGGCTAGAACAAACAGGGCCCCGCCGGCGATACCGGCCCACAAGGCGTATTCCTTCCAGCCATGGGTGTGGGCGGTCGTTTCGGCATGCGCCTCCTCGTGCATGTCGAGTTCACCGGCCAGCAAGTCGGTTTCCTCGCCGGCAATGACGGTCGCCGCAACCGATACGACCCCCGGTTTGAGTTCCTGCGCCAGCGTCGCCTCGAACTCACCCTCGGCATGCGGTTCGACGGGGACTTTGACGCCACCCAGTTCCAGTTCGAGCTTGGCGTCCTTGACCGGGCTGCCGTCGGCATAGCGGTCGAGATAGAGCGTCAGTTGCTTGCCATTGACGACGCCGACCAGTTCAAAGGTTTCGGACGTTGCCGCAAAACGTGGCGCGGCCGGACCGGCGGATGAAGCAGGCGCCTCGCCATGGTCGTGCCCGTCACCGGCCCAGGCCGAAGATGCCACCAAGGCGATTAAGGCGGCCCATCCCACAGCGGCCAGCGTGTTTGTTGTTCTCATGTTCGGGTTCCTCATTTTTGTTCGGGGAGCAGGCCCAGGGCCTGACGCAAGGCGGAGATCGCAGCGGCCAGCTCAATCCGGGCGCGAGTGCTTTGCCGTTCGGCTTCGACGGCTTCGAGTTCGATACGCAGGCGGGTCGGCAGGTCGCTTTCGCCCAGACGGAAGGACTTCTCGAAGAAACTCCGCGACTCTCGCGCCAGTTGGGCGCGTTTCTCGGCGGCCGCCAGTTGCTTCCGACCCGATTCGACGCGCACCCGCGCCGCTTCCAGATCGGCCGCCAGGCGCTCGCGTTCGAGGCGAAGTTGCCCCTCGGTTTCGAGGGCTTCGGCGCGGGCCAGGCCGAGTTTGGCGCGATTGCGGCTATCCGAACCAAACGGGATGCGGACGCCGAGCGTGACGGTCTGCTGATAGTCGTCGCCGAAAGCGCCCCGCTCGCGGGTGGTGGCCAACAACAGTTCTGGATTGTTCCTGGTCTGCACGCTGGCCAGATCGGCACTGCGACGAGCGACTTCGGCCCGGTCGAACAGTTCGACGACCGCCGGGTGGGTCGCATCCAGGGCGGTGAAGTCGGCCGGCACCGCCGGCGGGGTTTCAGGTCCGTCGGCTGCTTTCTCGTCCGGCAGCTTGCCGATCAAGGCGCGCAGTTGCTGAGTGGCTGCGGCCAGCAGGCTGGCGCTTTCGGCCAGCGTTACCTCGGCGCTGGCAGCCGCACCATCGGCCTGATGCTGGTCCGAGCGGGCCAGGTCACCGGCCTTGGTTCGGCGGCGGACATCTTCTGCCAGTTTTTGTGCGCTGACCAGGCGCTCGCGGGCCAGCGACTGTTCGCCGCGTGCCCGCTGCCAGTTCCACCAGGCATCACGCACGACGGCGGCAGTGCGCAGTTGCGCGGCCGTCACCCGGCTATCCACGGCCTTTGATTCGGCGTCGGCCAAGGCCCCCTGACGGGAGCGTTCGCCGGGCAGCCACAGGGGCAAGGCGACGCCGGCCGCGTATTCGCGGCTGCCTTGATTCTTGCTCAGTTGGTCAGTCTTGCCGGACAGGTCCAGCGAAGGTGGCTGGGCCGTCCAACTGCCGGCAACCTGCCGGCGCGCTTCGGCGGCGTCTCGCCGCAGATCGAGGGATTGCGCCTCGGGTTGTCGTGCCCAAGCGGCAGCAAAGGCTTGCGGCAAGGTAATCGCGGCGCCGGTGGGGGCTGACGTTGTTTGCGCCCAGAGGTTGCCGGTCGCTAGCGCAGCGAACGAGTACAGTCCGGCCACGAGTACGCGGGCCGGTAAAGAGGTGGTTCGTGAAACTGATTTGCTTCGAGACATCCGATTCTCCAGTGATTAAAAGACACACAGGGAATCGGCGAGGTGCGACCGGGAAACGTCGCAATGCGTCAGGGCGGATCAGTCCACCACAGTCGCAAGGGAGAAGCGCAGAAAAGTGCTATCCACCCCGCCGATTAGGCGAGGACGGACCAGTTGGGGCGTTCGGGATGAGCGAGAGGCGGCGCGGTCAGATTTCCCGGTAGCCAGGGAATCGCAAAGGACGCGCTGCTTGAAGCCGGCAAGGAAGCCATGCTAAAAATCGCCGCATCACAACTCGCATGACAGGCGACGCAATCGCCGTCGATGCCTCCGCCCAGAGCTTTGGCATCCGGTGCACCCTCTTGATCGCCAGCGGCCTGATGCTGGTGATCGTGATGGCCGAAGTGCTGCGCGGCGGCCCCGGTCTCGTGCTGGCAATAGCCGGCCACCGCCGCCCAGGAGAACTGGAACGGCAGAAAAACGAGAAGAAGGATAGATAGCCAGCGACGCATGGGCCGGATTGTATCAGCGAAAATCATTTCCGGAAGTCCACCGCAAGATGCGCACACCGTTGCCCACCACCAGCAGACTCGCGCCCATGTCGGCGAAGACCGCCATCCACATGGTCGCATTGCCGAAAACGGCCAGTCCCAGAAAGATCGCCTTGATCCCCAGGGCCAGCCCGATATTTTGCCAGAGCACCGCATGGGTGCGCCGGGAGAGGCGAATGGTCTCGGGAATACGACGCAGGTCGTCGTTCATGATGACCACGTCGGCGGCTTCCATCGCCATGTCAGTACCGGCGGCACCCATGGCCACGCCGATGTCAGCGCGGGCCAGGGCCGGCGCGTCGTTGATGCCGTCGCCGGTCATCGCGGTCGGGCCATAGCGAGCCTGCAAATCTTCGATGGCCGCCAGTTTGTCCTCTGGGAGAAGATTGCCCCGGGCGTCATCGATGCCGGCTTCCTTGGCGATGCTCGCGGCCGTCGCCACGTTGTCGCCGGTCAGCATGACCGAGACGACACCGAGACGATGCAGTTCGGCCACCGCCTCCCGTGAGCTTTCCTTGATGGTGTCCGCCACCGCAAAAATCGCCAGCACCTGCTGTGCCGACGCCAGCATGGTGATCGTCCGGCCTTGCGTCTCGTGCACCTGAAGGCGAACCTCGATTTCGGCGCTGCACAGGTTACGCTCCTCAATCAGGCGATGGTTTCCGAGGACGAGGCGTTGGCCATCCGTTCGAGCTTCAACACCTCGTCCGGCGAGTGCGACAAAATCGGTCAAGCCGTTCTCCGGAAGCTTGAGACCGGTCACAATCGCTTTGGAGACCGGATGGTCCGAGTGCCCTGCCAGGCTGGCCGCCCAGGCAAGCACCTGGGATTCGGGGATCGTCGAAGGAAGCAGTTCTGTGGCGACCAGACGGGGTTTGCCTTCGGTAATGGTACCGGTCTTGTCGAGGGCAATGACCCGCAGTTTTCGGGCCTCTTCGAGATAGACACCACCCTTGATCAGGATGCCGCGTCGGGCCGCTGCGGCCAGTCCGCTGACGACCGTCACCGGCGTGGCGAGCACCAGCGCGCAAGGGCAAGCGATGACCAGCAGCACCAGGGCTTTGTAGAGCGCTTGCGTCCAGGTCCAGCCGAGGAGCCAGGGGGTCAAAACGGCCACGGCAAGTGCGATGCAGAACACAGCCGGGGTGTAGATTGCGGCAAACTGATCCACGAAGCGTTGGGTTGGCGCTTGCGTCCCCTGCGCCTGTTCGACCGCGTGGATGATGCGGGCCAGCGTGGTGTTATCGGCAGCAGCCGTCACACGGAACTCCAGAATGCCGGTTTCGTTGATCGTGCCGGCGAATACCGGGTCGCCGGCCACCTTGTCAATCGGGATGCTTTCGCCGGTGACCGGCGACTGATTGACCGCACTGGTTCCTGCCGTCACCTGACCATCGAGCGGTATCCTGGCGCCGGGTTTGACCCGAACGCAGGCTTCCAGCTTTACCTCTGCGGCCGGCACTTCCAGCCACGCCCCATCAGCCTGCCGCACTTCCGCCGTCTCCGGCGTCAAATCGAGCAGGCCCTTGATGGCGTTACGCGCCCGATCCACGGAGCGGGCCTCGATCAGTTCGGCAATCGCATACAAGGCCATGACCATCGCCGCCTCGGGCCACTGGCCAATGAGGAAGGCGCCGGTCACGGCCACACCCATCAGCGCATTCATGTTCAACTGCCCGCGCCGCAATGCCACCAGTCCCTTACGATAGGTGGAGAATCCAGAGAAGGCGATAGCAGCCGCTGCCAACGCCATACCCAGGCCTTTGAACGGCAGGGCATCGGGTCCGAAAAAATCCAGAGCCTCGGCCCCGATGGCCAATGCCAGGGCGATCAGTGCTTTACTGATCTCGCCGATGCCTGATGGCACTTCGGTCTTCTGTTCATGCTCGATGGGTAACACTTCAAAGCCAAGCTGGCGGATGGTCTGTAACCCGCTCTCCAGGGCGACTTGCTCGCCATCGATGGTCAAGGTTCGGGTAGCCAGTTCAAAACGTAGCGACCGAATTCCCGTGATACCAGCGAGCGCCTTGCGAATATCGTTTTCTTCGTTCGGGCAGTCCATGGCGGGAATCCGAAAAACGCTCGAATGCCCTGAGGTGTTGGATACGGCGACAGGCGGCGCATCCTGGATGGAGGTCGTATCCATCGCACAGCCACCTGAACACGCGCAGCGTTCAGGCTCATTGGGTTGTTGCTTCTCGGCATGAAGGGGCATGGCCATCTCCTGTTTGTTGATGCCATTAAAAACCCTTGAGTCGCTACAAGGTCAAGCAGCTAGAATAAAAAGATTCAAGGAGAAAAGCATGTTGGAGTTCCTGAAGATATTGAGTCTCTTCGTCGTCACTGCACTGGCCGAAATCATCGGTTGTTGACGCTCGTTGAAAACTGACCAGAAAAGCGGGGTAGTGCGCGCTGAAAATTGACCAGGGTGATTAACTCGTCCGCTCATTTTTTGAGCAGGATTTTAGGAGATGATCACCATGAAGGAACTGGGAAGGATTCGGCG
>JAKLLI010000055.1 GCA_023150195.1 Azonexus sp. | reverse complement strand
TGCGGAATATTTCGAAACCCAGACCGGCCTGCAGCGCGAACGCCTCGAAGCGGCACAAGCCAAGCTGTCGGACTTCCAGCAAAAATACGGGATCGTTGCCAACGATGACCGCCTGGATTTTGAAACCCAGCGCCTCAGCGAAATTTCCACCCGCCTGACCCAGGCCCAAAACCAGACCAGCCAGCTCAAGGCCAAGGAAAAGGTCGGCCGCTCGGAAACCCTGGAAGACGTCACCAGCAATTCGCTAATCAACCAGTTGCGTTTTGAAGTCGCACGCGCCGAATCCAAGCTCAAGGAATTGTCCGGCAACTATGGCGTCAATCACCCCCTGCATCAACGGGCCAGCGCCGAACTGGCGGAACTGCGCCAACGCCTTGGGGCAGAAACGGCGCGTATCACGTCCTCTGTCGTCACCGCGAACCGGGTCAGCGAGAGCAATACCGCTGAACTACAAGCCGCCTTTGAAAACCAGAAGCATAAAGTGCTTGAATTGCGCAAACACCGTGACGAAATCAGCGTGCTGATGCGGGAAGTCGATGCCGCGCAAAAGGCCTTCGACGCGGTGACCCAGCGCCTGACCCAGAGCCAGCTCGAATCGCAAAGTATCCAGAGCAATGTTTCCATACTGACCCGCGCCGTAGAGCCGATCACCCACACCAAGCCCAAGGTACTGCTCAATGTCGTGCTGGCGGCTTTCCTGGGCGGGCTGCTGGGTATTGTTTCAGCACTGGTGCTGGAACTGAGCCAGCGGCGCATCCGCTCTGCCGAAGACCTCGCGATGACGGTCGACCTGCCGGTCCTGGCCGAATTGGCCCCGGCCTCCCCCGCCGCCGAACGTGGCGGCTGGCGTTATTTCAGACAGCGTTCAAGCGGCAAGACCGCCACGCCCCCCTCGGGAAGCAAGTCATGAATCCAAGCAGCGAATTCCACGACAAGGGCGATAGCGGTCGCTCGATTGGCGCCATCCTGATCGATAACGGCCGACTCAGCCCGGAAGCCGCCGAACGCATCCTCAAACTGCAAAAAGACAAGGGAATGCGCTTTGGCGATGCGGCCATCCAGCTCGGTCTGGTCAGCGCGGCCGATATTGAACAGGCGCTCTCGCATCAATACGACTATCCCTACCTGAGCAGCAGCAGTCAGGTCAGCGACACCCTGGTCGCCGCCTTCAAGCCCTTCAGTCCGGTCGTCGAACAACTACGCGCCTTGCGCAGCCAGCTGATGCTACGCTGGTTTGGCAGTGCTGCCGCCAACAAGACACTGGCTGTCGTCAGCCCGGAATCCAGCGAGGGCCGCAGTTTCGTCGCCGCCAATCTGGCCGTGGTGTTTTCTCAGCTTGGCGAACGGACCCTGCTGATCGATGCCGATTTGCGCCAGCCCGTGCAGCACCAGTTTTTCGGGCTCAACAACAAGCAGGGGCTATCCTCGGTGCTGGCCGGCCGCAGTACCCGGGAAGAGGCGGCAATGCGCATTCCCGACCTGATGAATCTGACTGTCCTGCCCGCCGGGCCGCAAGCCCCCAACCCGCTCGAACTGCTGAGTCGCCCCCAATTCAGCGCGCTACTCGCACAATGTGGTGACGACTTCGATATCGTCATCGTCGACACCCCACCCGCCGCCCCTACCGCCGATGCCCAAACCATCTGCGCCCGCACCCGCGGTGCCCTGATCGTCACCCGCCGCGACATCAGCCGGGCTGCCAGCCTGCGCCGCATGACCCTGAGTCTGCAACAGGATGGCGTGCATCTGGTCGGCACCTTGCTGAACAACGGCTAACGGAGACGGTTTGTCGCTTAGCCTGCCACGTCTCCGCGAGCATCTGCCGGCTGCAGGCCTGGTCCTGCTGGCCGGCCTGTGCGGCACCCTGCTGGCCAAGGGCTCCTACATTCCGCTCGGCGGCCTGCTCGGCATTCTGGTCGGTTCACTGGTGCTGCTCTTGCCTGCCGAGTGGGTGCTTGGCCTGCTCATGTTGCTGACCTTTGTCGTGCAGGGTTGCCTGACCTACTTTCTCAATTTCGAGCAGGCGACCTGGCTGCCCGGCATGTTCTGCGGACTGATCGCCATCCGCCTGTTCGTAGAGCTCTTCCGTGACCATGCGGCCTTGCAGCGCTTTTCGCACAGCGTCCTGCTTCTGCCCATGCTCTGCCTGTTCGGCTATCTGGGTACGCTGCTGGTCAGTTCGCTGGTTGAAACGCCACCCGTGATCTCAGTCATTTTCGGTGTCAAGAACGCCCTGCCGTTCTGGTTCGTCACCTTGTTCGTGATCGCCATCAACCATCAGGAACGCGTGCGCAATCTGTTCTGGTGGCTGATCGGCGCAATTTTCTTCCTGCAACTGCCGCTGGTCATTCTCCAGCATTTCGTCATTGCCCCGGCGCGGCAGGCAATTTACAGCTGGGATGCGGTCGTCGGCACCTTCGGCGGCAATATGGAGGGCGGCGGTTCGAACTCAACGCTGACCATTTTTGCCATTTGGGGCCTCGCTTATTTTGGTTCTCTCTACCAACGCGCGCTGCTCCCGTTGTCGGCGCTTTTGCTGGCGGCTGGCACCACCCTGGCGATCATCTTTCTCGGCGAAGTCAAAGCGGCTTTTCTCTGGCTGCCAATGGCCATGGCAATTACTTTCCGCAAGCTGATCTTTCGCAATGTCACCAGTTTCCTGCTCGCTGGCGTGTTGACCGCTGGCTTGCTGGTGGCAATCTGGACGGCTTATGACGCGCTGTACTGGAGTTCGGAAACCAAGGCCGCCAGTACAGAGGACCGCATGGGCGAGATGTATTACTTCTTCGACGAAAAGCAGATCGACCCGAAAACCGGTGAAATCAGCCGTGGCGCAGCACTGGCCATCTGGTGGAAGGATATGAACAGCGGCACCCATGAACGGCTTATCGGCTACGGTATCTCCGCATCACGAACCTCGGCAACCGCGGGTTCCGGCGTCGTGGCCAAGCGCTACCTCCCGCTTGATGTAGCTGCCACCACAGCGACGCAATTGCTTTGGGAAACCGGCGTGATTGGACTGCTGTTCTTCTGCGGCGTACTGGTCGGTATCCCGCTGCTCGCCTGGCGCGAACTCTCGCACCCCGGGCTGTCAGCACTTGAAGGCGCCCGTCTTGAAAGCCTGATGACGCTGAGCATCCTGCTCGCCACTACCGTGATCTACAACCGCTATCTGATTGACGAACCGCCTACCCAGCTGATGCTGGCGCTGAGTCTGGGCTATGTCGCATTCTGGGTTGCCGAACTGCCACGCTTCCGCCCGCAGGCCATACGCTACGGGAAGCGCACATGAGTGTCCTGACCAAGTTCGTGTCCACCCGCCTGCTCTCGGGATTCATCGGTATCGGCACCCCGATTCTGATGGCCCGTGGCATGGAAATCGACGACTACGCCACCTTCACGCTCAGTCTGGCCTGCGCGATGCTGCTGGCGACATTTACATCGCTGGGCATGGACCGCGTCGCCTACCGCTTCTTGCCTGCGGCCTTGCACAACACCTGGGGCAGGACGTTCATCCTTCGCTTTCTTGGCTACACCAGTGCACTTCGCCTGGGATTGGTGGGCGTTGTGCTTCTGGCACTGGAAACCCTGCTCGGGAGCTTCGATGCCATCGGATTTTCCGGCCTGCAAAACGCCATTCACTGGACAGTTGCCTATACGCTCGTATTCACTGCCAGCAATCTGATGTCCGACATTGCGCATGGCGTACTCTTGTTCGAGCGACAAGCCACGTTTACGCTATTTACACTTGCACTGCGCCTGTTCATCGTATTTTCCCTTTACCTGGGCTTTGGTCACCTGGATCTGAGCTGGATGTTCATGCTGGTGATCGGGACGGAGCTGATGTTGTCTGTCTCACTGTTGTGGATCGTTCTGCGCTTGGCCGGCACGGAATTGCACGAGGGCCCGGATACCGATACACCGCCCACCCTTGCCGAGATGTGGCGGGTTGGCCTGGCCAACTACTGGTCCTACATTGCCTCCTTTACAGGATTCACCAGTGTTCAGCGCATTCTGCTGGGCTCCTTTGCCGGCACCACGGAAATTGCTTCTTTCGGCTTTCAGCAAAGCCTGGCTGATCGAGCCAAAAGTTATCTGCCGACCAATCTGATGCAATCCGCCCTTGAGCCATTGCTGGTTGCGCAACACGGCAAGGGGGTACCGCTGGCCGAAATCACCAGCCAACTCGATTTGATGCGCCGCCTGAACGCGGTACTGCTGGGCGCGGCACTCGTGCTGCTAGGCATCGCCGGTTACGAAATCATCACCCTGATTTCCAGCGGCAAATTTCAGGCGTATTGGTGGATTTCCATCTACCTCTGCGTGCAATACCTGATCAATACCTCGCTGACCCTGGCCTGGACCAGCTTTAATGTCGCCGATCGACTGCCAACGATGACCAAGATTTTTGCCGCCACCTCATTGATCTTCGTTCCAGTCATGATCCTCCTGGCCGAAAGGCTGGGCAGCGAAGGCATCCTGATCACCAGCATCCTGCAATCCATCGCCTTCCTGATTGCCATCCGTTATCTGAGCAAGGATGAACTCCACGCGCTCAAGCAACTGGTCGATACCCCCCGATGAAACCGCATATTCTCGTCACCACCTGGTTTTTCACCCATCAGCCGGGGTATCTGGATTTTTCGTATCGCCTGCGTGCGCTCGCCAGCCGTTATCGCGTCACGATCGTCATCGGTCATGAAGGCTTCCGTGAGGAATTTCCCGGGCTGGATGCGGATTTCATCGTACTGCCGACCGTCGCCAGCACCCCCGGTCTGCTGCGTTACCTGATGGAACTGGCCGCCCTGTCGCGCCGACTGCAACCGGACGCAGTCATCATGCTTGGCTCGCAAATGGCTATGCTGAGTTTACTGATGCCCGGCATGCGCACGCTCACCTACTGGAACGAGCATCCCAGCCATTTCTATGATCTGGCACACCGCAATCCACTCAAGCGCCTGTTCAACCGCCTGCTCAACCGGCTGTCCTACGTCGCGGCGCGCCATACCACACGGGTGATGCCCATTGGTCAGGCCCATGCCGACGATCTCCGGGAAAACGGTGTGCCGGATGCACGTCTGAGCCTGATTCCGATGGGGGTCTCGGACAATTTTCTGGCCGCACGCAAGGTCGACCGCAAGCGGGCAAAACATGGCGTTTCCGTCGTCTACGCAGGCAGCGTGGTCGAGGATCGCGGTCGCGATGTGATGATCGACGGCTTGAAACTGGCCCGCGATGCAGGGATTGACGTGCACCTCACGCTGATCGGCGCCCACCCACCGGAAAAGCGGTATTGCACCGAACGCGCGGAAGCCCTGGGGCTGAGCGATGCCCTGACGGTGATCGGCCGCATCCCCGGCAGCGAGATTCCTGCGCATCTCGGCGAACACGATGCCGGCATCTGCATCTGGGCGGACCGCCCCTGGTGGCGCTTCAACCCACCCACCAAACTATTCGAATATCTGGTCGCCGGCCTGCCGGTCCTGGCCAGCCGCATCCGCACCCATACCGATTACCTGCACGACGGCGAAACCGGCCTCATCTTCGATTACGACGCCGCCAGCTTTGCCGAAGCCCTGACCCGGCTGGCCGCCGACCCGGCCCAGCGCAAGCGCATGAAGGGGCAGGCCGCCGAGGCAGGCAAGCACTACCTGTGGCGGGATATCGAGCCGCAGTTCATCGCCTGTGTCGAATCGGTGCTGCATGGCTGAACTGCGCCTCCTGCAACTGGTCCCGGAACCGCTACCGACCCATCGGCCGGATGTCCGCGTATTGTTCGGCGACGTTCTGCCGCAGCACGGGATTTTTTGCGATCTGGTGGGTCGACCGGCACACGGCGAGACTCAGACCAGCGACTGGCCCGGTCGGCTGCGGTGTTCATCTGCCGAAGGCGGACGCCTGCGCCGTGAATGGGCCTTTTTCCGCACCTGCCTGAGCGAACTGTTGAGCGCCGACAAACAGCGTTACGCCGCCATCCAGGTTCGCGACATGGCCCTGCTTGGCATCCTGGCAAGGATCATCTGCGCCCTCAAGGGCATTCCATTTTTCTACTGGATGTCTTTCCTCTTTGCCGAAAGCCGGATAGCCCGGGCCGCCAGCCCCGATGAACCGCTGGGCCGCCTGCGCCGGATGGCCCTGGCCCTCTACGGTCGACTGGAATATTTCGCCCTGTATCGACTGGTCCTGCCCGGCTGCCGCCACCTCTTTGTCCAGAGCAAGGCCATGGCATCGCATGTCGCGGTCCACGGCGTGCCGGACGAAAAAATGACCGCGGTGCCGATGGGGGTTGATCTCGATCGCATCCTCTCCCCAGGCCTGATAGCGCGCCGCCTGCCGCAATGGAACGATCAGCCCGTGATCGCCTACCTCGGTTCACTCGATGCCCTGCGTCGTCTCGATGTGCTGATCGACATGCTGTGCGAACTGCACCGGCGTGGCCGAACGAACATCCGCCTGCTGCTCATCGGCGACGGTTCGTCCGCCGCCGATACCGACATGTTGCGCGACCACGCCGGACGGTTGGGCCTGTCGCACGCGATCCACATCACCGGCTGGTTGCCCGGCGCAGATGCCTGGGCCCTGCTCAAGGGCGCCGACCTCGCGATTTCGCCGATCCCGCGCGGCCCCTTGCTCGATGTCAGTTCGCCCACCAAACTGCTGGAATATCTCGCGCTGGGCATCCCCTGCATCGGCAACGACTCACCGGATCAGGTCGAGGTGCTGACCACCTCGGGCGCCGGCCTCCTCTGCCGGCTCACGGCGCTTGAACTGGCCGACCGAGCGTGCGAATTGCTCGATGATCTCCCTGCCGCCCGCCGCCAGGCAGCGACCGGGCTGGACTACATCCGCCAGCACCGCAGCTACGCGGTGCTGGGCGCCCAGCTTGCGACGGTCTACCGCCGACTCACGGGAATTTCTGCATGAAGCGCCTGTCCGCCACCCTCCTCGCCTTCGTCAGCAGCGCAGCACCGCTGCTCGCCGAGGAGAGCATTGCCGTCGACAAAGGCTGGCTGACCGTCAACAACCCCAATCTGGAAATCGTCGCCGGCAGTCCGCTCGATTTTTCGCCGCTGTTTCCAGAGCAAAAGATCGATGGTCGGGTCGAAATCTCGCCGCAAGGGCAGTTGACCGTGAGCGGCAAGCCGCGGCGTTTCCTGTGCGGCACGATTTCGTTGACGCCGCCCTATGGCGGCTTCCCCGATCACGCCAGCGCCGACCGGCTGGCGCGTCAGATGCGTCGTGCCGGCTACAATCTCGCCCGCTTCCATTATGTGGATGCCACGCTGATGTCCGGTCGCAAGGGCGACTTCGATTACCACCCGGAACAACTCGACCGCTTTTACTACCTGCTTGCCGCGCTGCGTCAGCAAGGCATTTACTGGATGATCGACGGCCTGAGTTCGGTCAACGGCGCCTACGGCAGCGTGGAACCGCATCGCTGGGTCAATCGCCACAGCCTGATGGCCAAGGTCCAGGTCGACGACGCCGCGCGCCGCCATTGGCGCAAGCTGCAGGAAACGCTCTACGCCCGCGTCAATCCCTACACCGGCCGCAGCACGCTGGCTGACGACGCATTGATGGGCGTCATTCTGGTCAATGAAGGCGGTTTTCAGTTTCAGATGGCGGTGGACCGCAAGATCCCGGACGCCGCTCGGCCAGCCTTGGTCGCCTGGCTGAAACAACGTTATCCGCAAGCGGCCGCTTTCGAAAAAGTCTGGCGCCAGCCCGCCGCGCAACTAGACGCCAGCCGCCTGCAATTACCCGACCACGAAGAACAATCGCCGCGCATGGAAGACGTGCTGGCCTTCTTCGACGAACGGCAGGCCGACACCGGCCGCTGGATGGAAGCCGCCTTGCGCGAGCTCGGCTATCGCGGCCCGGTCACCGCCTACAACAACATGCCAACCACGCATATGGCGCGCAGCCGGGCGCGTTTTCCGTGGGTGGACATGCACGCCTACCACGACGAAGCCAGCGGTCGCGAGCCCGGATCACGCATTGCCAACAGCAGTTCCTTCGACAACAGCCTGGGCTGGCTGGCGGATCTGGCCAGTCACCGGATCGCGGGTAAAGCCTTCACCGTCTCGGAATGGGGTCAGCCCTTCTGGAACAGCTGGCGCTACGAATCCTCGCTCACCGTGCCGACCTGGGCCGCACTGCAGGGCTGGGATGCCATCTGCCAGCATGCCAGTTCCACGGTCGACCTCGATTACCGACAAAAAAATTCGTGGAAAGAAGCGATGATGCCCTACACCGTGGGCCTCGATCCGATCACCCGTGCCGGCGAAACCCTGGGCGCACTGCTTTTCCGCCGGGGGGATGTCCGCATCGACACGCAATTCACCCGCCTCGCCATCGAACAGCCCGCCGACGAAGCCAGTGCCAAATACTGGGGCTTGCCGCGCGAAATCAGCCGCCACGCCCTGCGCGGCCGTGTCGCGCTCGATTTCACGAAAGCTGCGGTCAACAGCCCGGCGATGCGCGAAAACGTCCCAATCACCGCCCAGAGCCGGCTGGAGAAATGGCTGCAGGCGCTGGAGCGCGGTGAGGACTTCACCACCTTCACCGGCGAAATCAGCGCCAGCATCAGACGCCGTCAACTTCAGCTACGCACCGAAAACACGGTGGCGGTGGCCTTCGATCGTTTATCCGCACCGTTGGACCTCGGCTATCTGCGCATCAATCAGGCCAGCCGTGGCGGGCTGGTCGCCCTCTCCAGCCTCGACGCCCTGCCGCTCGGGAAGAGTCGGAAAATGCTGCTGATCGTGGCCACGGACGCCCTCAACACCGGCATGCGCTTCAAGGCTGCCGACCGCAAGGAACTGGCCGCGCTCGGTCTGAGTCCACCGCGCCTGGCGCCCATCCGGCTGCAACTCGACCTGCGCGATGCCCGTGAACTCAAGGCCATCAGCCTCGGCCTCGATGGCAGCGCCGGCAAACCGCTCAAGCTGCTGCCTGCGCGAACTTTCACCAGTCTCGACCTTGATACCGGGCGCGAGCAACTGGCCACCACCTACTTTTTGATTCAACACTGATCATGCTGGAACTCCTCAGTCTCGATGTCTG
>JAKLLI010000054.1 GCA_023150195.1 Azonexus sp. | reverse complement strand
GACATTTTCAGAAGCAAAATATCCTTAATAATCAATGCAGGAAAATCGGGACTTAAAGTGAAGTATCACGATCAACGAGATGACGCGCAGCGCCTGCCCGGATGACATATCCACCCCGGCCAACAGAGACAAAATAGCGCACGTTCTTGCGAAACGTGCGCCTTGAGCGGCAAGGGTATGCCGGCACAAAGCCGGCAGCTCATGTGAATTACTTCGTCGCGCCGAGCTTTTGCTCGATTACATTGAGCGGCACCGCACCCGGTACCCGCTCACCATCCGGGAAAACCAGGGTGGGCGTACCAGTAATATTGAGTTTGCGGCCGTATTCCTGATTTTTGGTCACTGCAGCAGTATCACAGTTATCGCGCCCACCGGGCGTTTTACCCTCAATCATCCAGTCATTCCAGGCCTTGACGCGATCTGCAGAACACCAGATTTGCTTGGATTTCTTAAGGGAGTCCTCAGAGAGAATCGGGTAGAGAAAGGTGTAGACCGTGACGTTATCGAGCATCTGGAGATCTTTGGCCAATTTTTTGCAGTATCCGCAATTGGGATCTTCAAAGCTTGCCAACACCCGCTTGCCGTTACCACGAACCTGCTTGATGGCGCGATCCAGCGGCAGATCGCTGAATTGGATTGCCTGCAACTTGCGCATGCGGGCATCGGTTACATTGGCATTGGCCTTGAGATCAATTAGATTCACGGCATGCTGCGAGCGAATCAGATCACCACCAATCAGCATCGCCGTCACTTTCTCGTCGGTGTAGAAAATATGCCCGTCGGCAAACACCTCATAAAGCCCCAGATACCCGGTTTTGGTCACACTTTCGACCTTGACCCCCAAACGGGACTCAACCGCCTTCTGAATTTCAGCCTCCCCCGCGCAAGCCAAAGACGATAGGGCAGCCATCAGGCCAGCGACAAGCAGTTTACTTACCATCACGCACTCCTAAAACGCCCCCAGGGCATAACGAACCAACGCGTTCTTTGCGACAGGCAAACGGTTGGTCAAGTTCAAGCCAACATTGCGCAAGGGTCGCAACCAGGGCGACGGATGCGCAAACAGACGACGCAAGCCATCCGTCGTCGACTGCATCAACAAAATCTCTTCCCGGCGCTCGCGCTGATAGCCCTCGAGGAAGCGCGTCTCGCCAATATCAATCCAGGCGGGCGCGGCCAGCAGGCGCCGCGCCAGGGCCGCCGCATCCTGAAAACCAAGATTCACACCATGCCCGGAGAGCGGATGAATGCCGTGCGCCGCATCGCCGACCAGCGCAACCCGCGAACACACCATCTGCGGTACACGCATCAAACGCAGCGAAAAAGCAGCCGGTGGCGTCAACAGGGACAAATCTCCCAGCACGCCTTGCCCCGCCTCACTCACCTGACGACAAAAATCATCGGCCGACAGGGCACACAAGGCATCCGCCCGCGCATCCGGCGTCGACCACACCATGGACATCCGGTTACCAGGCAGCGGCAGATAGGCCAGCACCCCATCGTCACGAAACCATTGCCAAGCCGTGTTGCGATGCGGCAAGCGGGTTTCGAAATTGGCGACCACGCCTTTCTCGCCGTAATGACGGTTGACCGCAGCCAGCCCGGCCGCCCCCCGCACCCAGGAATCGCGACCATCCGCCCCCACCAGCAAGGGCGCGGCCAAGGTACGCCCATCAGCCAACTGAAGGACTGCGGCCGCGTCAGTCACCTCGAGAGCAGCCGGCGGACAGCCCAGAAACAGTGTTACCCCAGGCTGACGCTTCAAACTCTCCCAAAGCTCGACCGCCATCAGCGATGACTCCAGGATGCACCCCAGATCGGGCACCCCGGCATCAAAAGCGGAAAAATTCAGCGCCCCACCCGCATCGCCAAACACGGACATGGCGCGGATTGGCGCGATACGGGTCATATCCAGGTGCTTCCAGGCACCGATCGCGCTCAAAAATTCGACATTGGCCGGACTGACGGCGTAAACACGCGCGTCCCAACCCGCTGGACGAACCGGCGCCTGCTTTTCCACCAGCGCGATACGCAAGCCGGTTTCACGCAGGGCAACGGCCAGACTGGCACCTGCCAGACCGCCCCCGACAATAATCAGATCGAATGACTGCATGCAGCAACGACAGCCGAAGGGCGACAATCAGTTCGGCGTTCCGTCGCCAGCCGGCTTGTTCGGCCGGGGACGACGATTGTTCTTGGTACGCGGCCGATGATTTTTCTGCTGCTGGCCATTGGCATTACCGGCCACCTGATGACCGCCCCCTCCTTGACGGGGGCCACCCTGACGACTGCCACCCTGACGAGGCGGCTTGTTACTGGCAGGCTCGCCGCCGGCGATGCGATTACCGGGTGCCAGCTGGATTTCGAGTTCGATGATCTCGTCCCAGACCTCATCACTACGATCCCGTTCCGGGACGGACAACAATTCGCGCAAGCGGCGACGGGCATCCAGCGGTTGCGGTTCGACGCTGGCAACGGGCTCGACGCTGACGACAGCCTCGGAGTCGACCGGCGCTTCTTCGGGCAAAGAATCTTCGTTAATGGTTATGTTCATTTCAAAAGTAAAAGCGGAGCCCGTGAATCACGGACCCCGCATAGGATAAAACCAGCATTATTTCTTTTTCGCGGCTTTCTTGGGTGCCACAGCAGCCTTGAATGCAGTACCAGCGGTAAATTTCGGCACCGTCGTCGCCGGAATCTTCAGCGTCGCGCCAGTCTTGGGATTTTTCCCGGTGCGCGCCGCGCGTTTGGCTGACTTGAACGTCCCAAAGCCAACCAAGGTCACAGACTCCCCCTTGGCAACAGTCTCAACGACCGCGCCAATAATGGCCGACAGCGCTTTGTCCGCAGCAGCCTTGGTGATACCAGCTTCTTTTGCAGCAACTTCGACCAACTCGGATTTATTCATCTAAGTGCCTCCTGTTACTTGAATGAGTGAAGAAAACTGGCCGTCGTAACGGCAGCGGACTAAAAGTAGCACACCTTTTCTGATAAGTGTTGGCAATACCCCGGCTGATGCCCGTGTTTACAAGGATTTTTTCCGGATCCCGACAATCTGGTGAGCCCGTCGTCATTGACAAACATAGTCATCGGCTATGTACCATATTGAAGCAATCAATTGGATCAATAGGACAGCCCTCCCTAAGATTGCGTCGTACCAAATCACTTCTCAACCCGTTCAGGAGAAAAACGATGTCCCTCATCAACACCCAGGTTCAACCGTTCAAGGCTCAAGCTTTCCACAATGGCAAGTTCGTCGAAGTCACCGAAGAAAGCCTCAAGGGCAAATGGTCGGTCCTGATTTTCATGCCGGCGGCTTTCACCTTCAACTGCCCGACGGAGATCGAAGACGCCGCCAACAACTACGCTGAATTCCAGAAGGCTGGCGCCGAGGTCTACATCGTCACCACCGACACCCATTTCTCGCACAAGGTCTGGCACGAAACCTCCCCGGCCGTGGGCAAGGCCCAGTTCCCGCTGATCGGCGACCCGACCCACCAGCTGACCAACGCCTTCGGCGTGCATATCCCGGAAGCCGGTCTGGCCCTGCGCGGTACCTTCGTGATCAATCCGGAAGGCACGATCAAGACCCTGGAAGTGCACGACAACGCAATCGCCCGTGACGTTTCCGAAACCCTGCGCAAGTTGAAGGCCGCCCAGTACGTTGCCGCCCATCCGGCTGAAGTCTGCCCGGCCAAGTGGAAAGAAGGCGAGAAGACCCTGGCACCGTCCCTCGACCTGGTTGGCAAAATCTAAATAAAAACAACCCCACAGAGAATGCTTCCCGCCGCTTCGGCGGCGGGTTTCAGCGGATTGCTGCGGTCGACCGCAGCAATCCAGTGAAAATAAACGCAAAGGGAGAACGCCATGCTTGATGCCGCCATCAAGGGCCAATTGAAGGCCTACCTCGAACGCCTGCAGCGCCCCATCGAACTGGTCGCAACGCTGGATGACAGCGCAAAGGGTCAGGAAATGCGTGCCTTGCTCGCTGACATCCTTGAATGCTCAGACAAAGTCAGCCTGCGCGAAACCGCCGACGCCGAGCTGAGCCCCTCGTTTGCTGTTGGCCTCCCCGGCGAAACCCCGCGCATCCGCTTTGCCGGCCTGCCCATGGGCCATGAGTTCACCTCGCTGGTACTCGCCCTGCTGCAAACCGGCGGCCACCCGCCCAAGGTCGAACAAAGCGTCATTGACCAGATCAAGGGACTGCAAGGCAGTTTCAATTTCGAGACCTACATCTCGCTCTCCTGCCACAACTGCCCGGACGTCGTGCAGGCGCTGAACCTGATGGCCGTGCTCAACCCGAATGTCACGAGCACGATGATCGACGGGGCCATGTTCCAGGACCGCGTCAACGCGTTGCAGATCATGGCCGTGCCGACCACCTATCTGAACGGTGCTGAATTTGGCGCCGGCCGCATGCTGATCGAGGAAATTCTGGCCAAGGTCGATACCGGCGCAGCCGCACGCGCCGCTGAACAACTCGCCCAAAAAGAGGCTTTTGATGTGCTGGTTGTCGGCGGTGGCCCGGCAGGTGCCGCAGCGGCCATTTACGCCGCCCGCAAGGGTATCCGTACCGGCGTGTTGGCCGAGCGCTTCGGCGGCCAGGTGATGGATACGCTGGGCATCGAAAATTTCATTTCGGTCAAGGAAACCGAAGGCCCGAAGCTCGCGGCTGCACTGGAAGAACACGTCAAGGCCTACGCCGTGGACATCATGAACCTGCAACGTGCCGCCAAATTGTTGCCGGCCACGGAAACGGGGGGACTGATCGAAGTGCAGCTCGAAAACGGCGCGTCGCTCAAGTCCAAGTCCGTCATTCTGGCCACCGGCGCCCGCTGGCGCGAAATGAACGTCCCGGGCGAAAAGGAATACAAGGCCAAGGGCGTCTGCTTCTGCCCGCATTGCGATGGTCCGCTGTTCAAGGGCAAGCGTGTCGCAGTCATCGGCGGCGGCAACTCCGGCGTGGAAGCGGCAATTGACCTCGCCGGCATTGTCGGCCACGTCACGCTGCTGGAGTTTGCCGATACCCTGCGCGCCGACGCCGTGTTGCAAACGAAGCTCACCAGCCTGCCCAACGTTAGCGTCATCAAGTCGGCACAGACGACCGAAGTCACCGGCGACGGCCAGAAGGTCAATGGCCTCAAGTACAAGGACCGCGTTTCCGGCGAGGAAAAGCAGATTGAACTCGAAGGCATCTTCGTCCAGATCGGCCTTTTACCGAACACCGACTGGCTGAAGGGCACGGTCGACCTCACGAAATTCGGCGAAATCCAGATCGATGCCAAGGGCCACACCTCCGTGCCCGGCGTTTTTGCTGCCGGGGACTGCACCACGGTGCCGTACAAGCAGATCATCATTGCCATGGGCGCCGGTGCCACGGCGTCGCTCAGCGCCTTCGATCACCTGATCCGCAGCTGATTCCGCTTGACTCAAAACCAACGGTCGACCGTCCAGGTCGGCCGTTTTTCATTGCGCCGCCAAACGCCACAAAGAGCTTACCTCCGCGGCCCGCGCGGCATGCAAGGGATCGCTTCGGTCCTGCACCTTGGGATGCTTGGGACGCGTATCCATGCGCTCGATCACGACCAGTCCGGCCGCCGCGATCCAGCCCAGCAACTCTGCCCGGGAACGCAAGCCGAGATGTTCGGCGATATCCGAAATGATCAACCAACCCTCGCCCCCGGGCGACAAATGCGCCGCCAAGCCCGTCAGGAAACCACGCAGCATGCGGGAATCGGGATCGTAGACGGCATACTCGACCGGCGAGCTGGGCTGCGCCGGCACCCAGGGCGGATTGCAGACAACCAGCGGCGCCCAGCCTTCAGGAAACAAATCCGTCTCGATGACCCGAACTTGGGCGGCCAACCCGAGTTGAGCGATGTTTTCCGTTGCACAGGCCAAGGCGCGCGGCGCCATGTCAGTGGCCAGCACCTGCGCCACGCCACGGCGCGCCAGTATGGCCGCGAGAATGCCCGAGCCGGTACCAATATCGAAGGCGGAATCACACGCAGCCGGCAACGGCGCCTGCGCCACGAGATCGACATACTCCCCACGCACGGGCGAAAACACCCCGTAATGCGGATAAATCCGTCCCTGAACCGCCGGCACCGGCATGCCTTTTTTCCGCCACTCCCAGGCACTGATGACCGCCAGCAACTCGCGCAGGGCCACCAGCCGTTCCCGGCCATCCGGCTCGCCCCAGGCGGCCCGGCATGCCTCGACCGTCGCCTGCGCCCGCCGCAGCGGTACGCTGAAATCCCCAGATACCGGCACCAGCAAGCGGGCCAGCAGCGCTGCCCGCTGCCCGAGGATTTCCCGATGCAGCGCAAACGCGGCAGCGGGTGAGGCCGGCGTTTTAGCATGACGCGGATCGAAGCGGCGTTCCGCCCGCCGGATCAACGCCTGTAATAAATGCCGGGCATTCACCCAGTCGCCCTGCCACAACAAGGCCTCGCCTGCGGCCATGCGCTGCCAGGCCAAATCGGCGGAAATCCGGTCGTCGACCGTGTCGACCGCAGACGGCGGCTGCAAACCCGCCTCCGATTGCCAAACGCCCTGTACTGGCGTGCCGCCAGCTTCCCATGCGATGATCTTTTCCATGCGCGCATTATCGATCATGCGCCCCGCTTTCCGAACCCCGGCCCCGGCCACTTTCCTTGCTGCAACCATGCCCATCTCCGTCCCGCGCATCGTTCTTGCCGCCAAGCAACATGAAATCGACGAACTCCGGCACCTCGCCGAACGCGCCGAACTGGCCGCCGTCATCGGGCACCTGATTCACTGCCTTCAGCACGAACGGGGCGCCTCCAGCATTTATCTGGCCTCGGGCGGCCAGCGATTTGCCGATACCCGCCGCACCCTGATCAGCGAAAGCGAGGCGCTGGCCAGGGAGCTGGATGCCCGCTTTGAAACCCAACTGAGCAGCCCCGCCTTTGGCAATGCCCGGCTGTACTCACTGATGGCCTGGGTGCTGCTCGGGCTCGAGGAACTGCCCGCACTGCGCGAACAGATCGGCGCCCAAAAACTGCGGGCTGCCGATGCGATTCTCGCGTTCAGCCGCCTGATTGCCGGCCTGAGCTCGCTGATTTTTGAAGTTGCCGATGCCGCCATTGATCCGGACATTTCCCGGGCACTGGTCGCCCTGTTCAACTTTATTCAGGGCAAGGAATATGCGGGGCAGGAACGCGCCATCGGCGCGTTGTGCTTTGCGTCCGGCCGTTGCGAAGGCGCCCATCAGCAGCGCATCCTGCACCTCATCGAAGCTCAGGAAAAAAGCTTTCAGGGCTTTTCCGAATTTGCCGATGCCGACTCCCTCGCGGACTGGCAAAGCATTGCCCAGGACCCCGCCAACATTGTGCTGGAACGCATGCGTCGCATTCTGGGCAGCAATCGTCCCGGCAATGCCCTCGATATCAACCAGATTGACCCCTGGTTTGAAGTCTGCAGCGAACGCATCGCCCGCATCTGGCAATTGCAATGCAATCTTGTCCGCCGTCTGCAGGAAAGCTGCGCCCAGCGCATCGAAACGGCGGAACGCCACCTCGCCGATTCGACCGGCCTGCTCAAGGCGCTGATGGACAATCCGCCCTCCAGCACCGGCGCCGTCGAACGCTTTTTTGACCCGGACACCCCGGTCGACCGTGCGCTGCGCTTCGAAGCCGGGGACGCCATCGGCCCCCAACTCGGTCACTCCATCGTTTCCGTATTGCAAGCGCAATCCTCCCGCCTGGCCAGCATGGAAAGCGAGCTCGAAAAGGCCAAGCGCACCTTGAACGAGCGCAAAGTCATCGAGCGTGCCAAAGGGGTGCTGATGGCACATATGAACCTGACCGAAGAAGCGGCCTATCGCATGCTGCGCAAGACGGCGATGGACCAGAACCGGCAACTGGTCGACATTGCCGAAGCCACGCTGAGCTTCCCGGCTTTTGGTGCACCGACACAAAAACACATGCCCGATAGGCGCTAAGGCCTTGGGCAGCAAGCCGCAGCCCCGTCCTGCCCTGAAAAACAAGTGGAAAGCCGGCCGATAAGCCGGGTTCTGTTCCCCTCTTGCGAGGTTCGGCAATCATTCCTCTAGGCCTGCCGTCACCGACAGGCTCAAGCAACCTACCCGGAAGCAGCGCGGGCCACGCCTCAGCTTCCCTATTTGGTCTTGCTCCGGATGGGGTTTACCGTGCCGTCCGCCGTTACCGTGGACGCGGTGAGCTCTTACCTCGCCGTTTCACCCTTACCTGATCCCCTTGCGGGGCCATCGGCGGTTTGCTTTCTGTTGCACTTTCCGTCGCCTTCGCCTTGCGGCTTATAGCGCCCAGCCGTTAGCTGGCATCCTGCCCAGTGGAGCCCGGACTTTCCTCCCGATACCAAAGTATCCAGCGATTGCCTGGCCGACTTTCCGGGGCGAATTATACGCTGGCCGCGCCCATCCGACGGCGCGCCGGATGATCAGCAATTCCCCTTCTTGGCCTGGCCCGGCGGGCAGAAACCGCCATCGTGGCGCGGCCCCGGGCCATTGGGATCGACAACAACGCTGCCGGCCGGGGTATACACGGCACATCCGGGGAGCATCAGGCTGACGACAAGGGCAGTAATCAAGGCTTTCATGGTGCGCTCCATTGTGTTTGGCTGGGGGAGTTCCTGATTATAGGGTGGCAACAATCCGGCAGCATCAACGGTCCCAGTACGGCGTCGGTCCAAAACGGTCGATCAGGAAATCGATGAAGGCGCGGACCTTGAGCGGCAAATGCCGGTTGGGCAGATGCACGGCATAAATGAAGCGCTCGGTCGGGACATAACCCGGCAGCACCTCGACCAGGCGCCCTTCCTGCAGATCCTTGCCGACGATGAAGGTGGGCAGCAAGGCCAGCCCCAGCCCGCCGAGCACGGCCTGCGACAGGGCCTCATCGTCGTTGATGCGCAGGGTGCCGGATACCGGGACCGAGACATCGCCGTTGTAGCCGTTGAGATGCCAGACGCCCTGGGTATCGAGAAAAGTGTAGTCCAGGCAGTTGTGTTCGCCGAGATCCTCCGGCACCAACGGAATGCCACGCCGGCTCAGGTAGGCGGGGCTGGCGCAGAT
>JAKLLI010000053.1 GCA_023150195.1 Azonexus sp. | reverse complement strand
CGTAGAACATGCCTTTACCCATGCGAACCGCCACCGCGCTCTTCGCCAGAATGGCAGCGGCCAGTTTCTCGACTTCAGCATCCAGCGTCTCCAGCGGCACCACGCGATTGACCAGACCGCGCAAACGGGCCTCGGCAGCATCGATGAACTCGCCCGTCAGCAACATTTCCAGTGCCGCCTTGCGCCCCAGATTACGCGCCAGACCGACGGCCGGGGTCGAACAGAACAGACCGACATTGATCCCTGACACGGCAAAGCGCGCGACATCGGCGGCCACGGCCAGATCGCACATGGAAACCAGCTGGCAGCCCGCTGCGGTGGCGATGCCATGCACCCGCGCAATGACCGGCTGCGGCATGCGCGTTATCGTCAACATCAATTCGCCACATTGACGGAACAGTGCCTGCATAAAGGCCTTATCGTGGTTGGCACGCATTTCCTTGAGATCATGGCCTGCGCAAAAGGCCTTCCCGGCACCGGCAATCACCACCACACGACGCGAAGCATCTGCGGCGATGGCATCCAGTTCGCACTGCAATGCGGTCAACATCGCCTGCGACAAGGAATTGAATTGACCGGGGCGATTCAGGGTCAAGGTCGTCAAACCATCGGCACGGTCTTCGCGCAGCACCAAGTGCAGAGGATCTTGGATAGGTAGGTCAGCCATTTCGTCTCCTTTGTTTGATTTATATCGAATATTACGAGAAGCTTCGCCAAAACATTCAGGCAAAAACAGCCAATAAGCTTGTGTATTTCGCCAAGTCCGATCGGCTACAATCGCCACCATTCCTTGCCCTTGGAGCCTTTCATGCTTGCCGGAATGTCGCTGTCGAAAAAACTGACCCTCTTGATCAGTGTGGCACTGATCGCACTGATCGCGGTGGCTGCCGTAGGCATTGTGAGCCTGCGAAACAATGTCATGCAGACGGACGAGATTTCAAAAGTCCGCCTGCCCTCAGTGCTCGGACTGGATATCATCAGCAGCGGCCAAACGGCGATGCGCTCGGAAAACCGCCTCGTGGGGTTGATGCTTGCTCAGGGCCTGGAAATCAAGTCGCTCGCTTCGGTTATCGAGAAGAAAAAAACGCTCTGGGAAAGCATCGATACGGGCTGGAAGCTGTACGAACCGCTTCCAAAAACAGCGGAAGAGGCTGTGCTCTGGAAGCGTTTTGTCGATCAATGGGCGGCCTGGAAAAAGGCTGAAACCGATATCAATACCCAGATTCTGAAGTTGGCCGAGGCCGCAAGCGATGAAGCAAGAGCACAGTCCAAGGCCGACTTCGTGGCTGCTGCTTACGCTGCCGTCCCCTTCTTCAATCAATCGGAAGCCACGCTCAGGGAAATCGTCGATCTGAATGTTCGCCTTGCCGAAGACGCCGACCTGTCGGCAGAGACAAATGGCACCAATGCAACCCGTATGATGTCAGGCATTTCGCTGGTGGCCTGCGTAGTGTTGGCCTTGTTGGGTACGGCCATCGCGCGCAGCATCTTCAACACCATCGGCGGAGAGCCCGAACTGGCGAAAACGGTCGTTGAACGTATCGCGGCCGGCGATCTGACGCAAAGCATGGCGGTGCGTGCTGGTGACGACAGTAGCCTGATCGCCTATCAGCAAAAAATGCAAACCAACCTGCAAGGCATCGTGCGTGATATTTCGAGTTCGGTCAGCAACACCGAACTGGCTGCAGATGGTCTGGCAACGGCAGCGCATCAGGTCGCTGCGGCTTCTGCCGATACCGCCGACTCGGCATCTTCGATGGCGGCCTCCGTGGAAGAGTTGTCGGTCAGCATTGGTCAGGTCTCCGAAAACGCCGCCATGGCACTGCGCATTGCCGAGCAGACGGGAGAACGTTCGATTAACGGCGGTGAGGTGATTGATCGCGCCGTCGGAGAAATCAACCGCATCGCCGAAACCGTGCGGCAAACGGCGGAGAAAATGGGCGCCCTGAGCGAAAACTCCAACCAGATTTCGTCCGTCGTTCAGGTCATCAAGGATGTTGCCGACCAAACCAATCTGCTGGCCCTGAACGCCGCCATTGAAGCGGCGCGTGCCGGTGAAGCCGGTCGCGGTTTCGCGGTGGTTGCCGACGAAGTGCGCAAGCTCGCAGAACGCACCACGACCGCCACCGTCGAAATCGGCAACATGATTACCCGCATTCAATCCGATACCGTCAGTTCCGTTGCCACAATGGAAAGCGCCGTCACGCAGGTGGATCGCGGGGTCAGTCTGGCCAGCGAAGCCGGTGCGGCGATCAGCGAAATCCGCGACGGGGTGAATCAGGTGGTGAATACGGTCAACGACATTGTTAACTCGATTCAGGAACAGAGTGTCGCCAGCCAGCAAATCGCGCAACAAGTGGAGCGCGTGGCCCAGGCCTCCGAGGAAAATAATGCGGCTGCGCGCCAGACCGCCGATTCTGCCGGCATCCTGAAGGGGCTGGCCGGGCAACTCAAACGGGCGACCAGCCAGTTCCGCATCAGCTAAGGCCGGACAAATGCCTGCTGCGTTTGCCGTGTCCTGTTTTGCTGGCCGGATTCGCACCCTGCCCGAATCCGGCCGCCCCAGCGGTATCTACAAGACCTTGCTGACCGCTCCATCGCGCATCGGGCCTGAAGGTTTTGTCGATGACCAGCAAGCCGACCGCCGCGTGCATGGCGGTCCGGAAAAAGCCGTCCACCTGTATCCGGCAGACCACTATCGCCGCCTGGCCGAACGCTTTCCCGAGGTGGCCTCGCAACTGGTCGCGGGCAGCATCGGGGAAAACATTTCAGTCAGCGGGCTGGATGAAACGACGGTCCGGATTGGCGATATCTGGTCGCTGGGCAGCGCCCGCCTGCAAATCTGCCAACCCAGAAACCCGTGCTGGAAAATCGACGAGCGCTATGGGATGGAAGGCATGGCCGCCTTCATCGCCGAACACCGGCTGACGGGCTGGTACTGGCGTGTCCTGACCGAAGGCAGCTACCAACCCGGTGATACCTTGCAATGCGAAATTCCGGCGGCGGATGCGCTGACACTGGATCAAGCGATGGTGCTGTGGGCCGCCCACCGGCCAGCGCCGGAACCACTGCAACAACTGGCCGACACGCCGGGAATCGCGGGCCAATGGCGAGACAAGATCGTGCGCCGCATTGCCATGCTGACGACGCTGGCCTGAGTCAATGAAAATCCCGGCTGCGGGTCGGTAACTGCCCCAGCCAGTGCGAAAGATCGACCAGACGCCCGGCCACCAGATGCGTCACGCCGTCGGCCTGTTGTAATTGCCCGAAGACCCCCAAGAGCGTCGCGCCCAGCAATTCCCGACGCTGCCGCTCGACCAGCTCAGGTTTGACCACGACATTGGTCCAGCCGGTTTCATCCTCCAGTGTCACAAACACGATGCCGGTCGCTGTACCTGGTCGCTGACGGCCAACCACGATACCGGCAGCACGCACCAGGGCCCGATCTCCCCCGGCGCGCAGTTCAACCGCACTGAGAAAGCGTTTGCCCTGCAAGGCTGCACGCAACAGGCTCAGGGGATGGGTGCGCAGGCTGTGGCCAAGCTGTCGATAATCGGCTACCAGATTTTCGGCCTCGCCCGGTGCCGGCAAAGCACAGTGCGTTTCCGGAGCGGCCATGCCAGCGAACAGATCCCCCTGACGCGGCAGCGGCCCCTGCGTCGCGCTCACCGCCCACGCGGCTTGCCGCCGATGACCGGCCAGACTGCGCAAGGCATCGCCGGCGGCAAGCAGTTCCAGGGTCTGACGGGAAAGTGCACAACGCGCCACCAGATCGGCCACACTGGAAAATGGCCGCTGCGCACGGTCGACCGTCAATTTCTGCATATTTTCCCGAGACAGGCCGCGAATTTCACGCAGGCCCAGGCGTACGGCACCTTCCGGCGTCAGTGTGCTATCCCAGTCGCTGGCCGACACATCCGGCGGCAGCACCTGTACGCTATGGCGGCGCGCATCCTGAATCAGCATGGAAGGGGAATAAAAACCCATCGGCTGGCTATTGAGCAGGCCGCACAGGAAGGCCGCCGGATAATGGCATTTGACCCACGCCGAGGCATACACCAGCAAGGCAAAACTGGCAGCGTGCGACTCGGGAAATCCGTACTCGCCAAACCCCTGAATCTGCTGCGCGATGCGTTCGGCAAATTCGGCAGGCAAGCCATTCTGTGCCATCCCGGCACGGAGTTTGTCCTGATGCTTTTCCAGATTGCCCTTGCGTCGCCAGGCGGCCATCGCGCGCCGCAACTCGTCGGCTTCACCCGGGGTAAAGCCAGCCGCCACCATCGCCAACTGCATGACCTGTTCCTGAAAAATCGGCACGCCCAGCGTGCGTTCGAGCACCGCGTCCACCGCCGGGGTAATCGGTTCAATCAGCCGCCGGTCCCGCCGCCGTTTGAGGTAAGGATGCACCATGTCCCCTTGAATCGGGCCGGGCCGGACCAGCGCCACCTCGACTACCAAATCGTAATAGCACCGTGGTCGCAGGCGCGGCAGCATGGCCATCTGGGCGCGCGATTCGACCTGAAACACCCCCATGCTGTCCGCCTGACACAGCATGCGGTAGGTGGCCTGATCGCCCTCGGGGATTTCGTGCAAAGCCAGCGGTCGACCGCGCAAAGCCCCGACAATGGCCAGCATCCGGCGTAAGGCCGAGAGCATGCCGAGCGCCAGCACGTCCACCTTCATCAGGCCCACGGCATCGAGATCGTCCTTGTCCCACTGGATGACTGTGCGCGTTGCCATGGCCGTGTTTTCCACCGGGACCAGCCGGGACAGCGGGCCGCGCGACATGACGAATCCCCCCACATGCTGGGTGAGGTGACGGGGAAAGCCGCGCAACTGTTCGGCCAGCCACAGCCATTTGGCCACCCGCGGCGATTCCGGGTCCAGGCCCTGTTCGGCAAAGCGGGCCGGTAGTTGTTCGCGCTTGTCCCACCAGGCCAATGAGGCGGTCAGCGCGTCGATGCGAGCGATGTCAAAACCCAGCGCCCGCCCGGCATCGCGCAAGGCACCCCGGGTACGATAGGTGATCAGCGCCGCGGCCAGGGCCGTGCGTTCACGACCATACTTGCCATAAATATAGGCAATCACTTCGTCGCGTCGCTCATGCTCGAAATCGACGTCGATATCCGGCGGCTCGCCCCGCTCTTTCGAGACAAAGCGCTCGAACAACATGGCCGACCGCGCCGGATCGACCTCAGTAATGCCCAGCGCGAAACACACCGTCGAATTAGCCGCTGACCCCCGCCCCTGACAGAGGATACCGGCGCTGCGGGCAAAGCAAACGATGTCGTAGACAGTCAGGAAATAGGCTTCGTAGCGGAGTTCAGCAATCAACTGCAATTCGTGCTCGATTCGCTTGCGCACGACCGCAGGCACCCCGGCAGGATAGCGCCGCAACAGGCCGGCTTCGGTTTCGTGGCGTAACCACGAGGTCGGCGAGTGGCCAGCGGGAACGATTTCTTCCGGGTATTCGTAGCGCAGTTCATCGATGGAGAACGTGCATAAGGCTGCAATGCGCACGCTTTCGGCCAGCAAGGCCGGGGGATAAACGCGCGCAAGGCGCAGCCGGGTGCGCAAATGGCGCTCACCATTGGGAAACAGCGCTTTGCCCGCATCGAAAACCGTGGTTTTCAAACGCAGCGCGGTCAGGACATCCTGGACCGGACGGCGTGCTCGCACATGCATGTGCACGTCGCCGGCAGCCACCAGCGGTAATCCACAGCCCGCACCCAGCGCCTGCAGATCGGCCAGGCGCGCGGCATCATCCGGTCCCGCATGCAGTTCGGCGGCAATCCAGACACGACCGGGAAAGCGCTCGGCCAGCCAAAGGCCGGTTTCCACCCGGGGCGAATCGCCTGGCACCCAGAGCACCAGACAATCCGGGATCGCCCCGTTCGGCGAAATGGCATTCAGGTCGTGGCGCGCCAGGCGATAACGTCCTTTCTCCGCCCGGCGTCGGGCCAGCGTGATCAAGGCCGACAGATTGCCGTAGCCTTCGCGGTTCATCGCCAAAAACACCAGTTTCACCGGGGCGACCGTCAGGCCATCCAGTTCGCTCCCATACACCTGCATTTCGCTACCGACCAACAGCTGGACACCGGCTTTGCGCGCCGCCAGATGGGCCCGAACAATGCCGGCCAGCGAGCACTCATCCGTCAGTGCCAGCGCCGTGTAGCCCAAGGCCGCAGCCTGCGTCACCAACTCGTCCGGATGCGAGGCACCACGCATGAAACTGAAATTGGAGAGGCAATGCAATTCGGCATAGGCCGGCAAAGCGTGAGTCGCCTGTGTCTGCTGCATCGTTTTTTGGCTCAGGCAAACAGGCCATGCAGGAACCAACCCCGGGCATCGCGAAAAATCCACACCCACTGGCCGTGGCGGTTGCGGGCCACAAAATAGTCGCGGCGGACATCGCCCCTTGCGCCGTCTTCACCGCCATCCCACCAACCACTTTCCAGCCGCTCGGGACGCGTGAGCAAGGCCAGCGGGCCATGCCAATGCGGGCCATCGAGCGCCTCCTGCAAGGCTTGGGGTTCGGGCAACAACCACAGGGGCCGGGTGGGCGTGGCGGCGACGGTCGACATCGCCGGCACCGGAAAATGCGGCATTGCGGTAGCTGCCAGATTCGTTGCGACCGCGAGCGGATCCTGAAAGGTACTGGCGCATTCCGGACGATGCTCGGCACGCCCAGCGAGCACGCGCACCGCCGACACGCCCAGTCGCGCCTGCAAACGTGCCAGACAGGCCATCACCCCCTCCCCGGCTAGGGCTTGATCGAAGAGCGCCGCACTCTGGCCGGGACGGGCGAAGACTTCATCGGCATGCAAACTCAGCGCCTCCACCGGCCCGTGCAAGCGGTATTGCCCCAAATGTTCGCGCAGCAAACGCAACAGCAAACCCTCATCTGCCGTCGCCTCTCCCGGGCGCAGCGGCAATGTCGACACCTGCCCATCGTCATGCGTGAGATGCAGGGCACAGGCCCGCACCAGAAATTGACGCACGTTCAGCCAGCCGGCCAGCGCCGCCAGCAGACGCTGTCCGGCGAAGATCAGGGCTTCTGCATGCTCCACGCGCGACGGGAGTTCGAGACGACTGACAAAGACCTCAGGAAACACGAAGCTGACTTGCGGATCCGGCAATTCCCCCCGCGCCCGCAAACAGTCGTCCACCGGGCCGTCTCCCAGACGCAAACGCAAGCCGGCGGCGGGCAAGCGGTTCAATTCTCCCAGGCGCTGAATGCCGAAGGCCTGCAAGCGGCGCAGCACGGTCTCTCCCCAAGCGGGTATCTCGCAGGACAAGGCATCGAGGCCGGCGTGCAAATCGGCGGGCTCGACAAAGACGGCATCGGCACCGGCCTGTGCCAGCCAGCGAGCCCCCAACGGCGTTGGCGCCACCGCCCAACGCAATGTCCAGGCCTGCCCGGCTGCGCCGTTCAGGACCAGATCAAGCAGGCTGGACAAGCCACCGAAGAGACGCAGGCAGGCTCCGATCTCCAGCAGCAAGGCCTCGGGTGTCAGACTGACAACTGGCGTAAACCGCCCTGCCCAGCAAGCCATCGCATGCAAAGCCGCTGACTCGCGCCCCTCATCACGCTCGAACAGCCTGAGCCCCGGCTGCAAGCCAAGCGCGGTCGACCGCTTCTGACCGGGAAAAATGCCGGCCCGCGTCGCCACCGGATCGCCCGCCACGATCCGCCCCCGCTGGACCACGGCACTAGGCGATGGCCGACACGGCAGGGCTTCGAGCGCCAGACAAGGAAAATGCAGGGCCAGCCACAACATCAGACCGTCTCCCCGGCCGCGGCACGGCCAATAACAAAGGACGAGAAGCGGGCCGCCCCCGACGTTTCAGAATCGCCACGGACAACCCCTGTTCATCACCGCTCACCTGCACCCGCAGCGGTGCCGGCGACGGCTGCCGGGCAACGCCGGTCGACCGCCACAACAGGGCAAAAACCGCCTGTCCTTCAGCCGCCACCTGCAAGCGGCGCAGACTGCGAGTATCCATACCCTCGCCTGGCCAGGCCAATACCGCGGAAAAGCCGCCGCAGACCAGCAATTGCTCGACACACCAGGGCAGCGCCTTGCCGGGCTGCACGACCACCAGCCGCTCAGGCAAGAGACCGGCCATCTGCCAGGCCGGCGCATGCGGCAACCAGGGCGGCGCCACCAGGGCAACCCAGCCGCCCTCGGCTGACAAACGCGCCAATGCCGGCATGACCAGGGTCAATTCCCCCTGACCACAACGGTCAACCAGAATTTCCGTCAGATTTCCCCGTGGCCAGCCCTGCCCCGGCAAGGCCTCATCCAGCACGGGAAATCCGCTGGGCAGACTGGCCATCGGCAAACTGGCCAGGGTGTCACCCCGCCAGACATCGCCACGGGCAAGCACTGCATCCAGTGCCAGGACATTGGGTAAAGCTGCCATTTTCGGAAATCCGGAAAAACGCCGCCCCTGCGACCGCGTTGCCGGGGTCGTTTCAAGGCAGGCAACAGGGCATCAGAGTTTGGAAACGCTGCCGCGAATCAGGCCAACGGCAATCCCCTCGATCGCGAAATCCACTTCGGCAGGATTGACGATGATCGGGTCGAAATCCGGATTTTCGGCCACCAGCTTGATCAGGCCATTCATCCGTTCAAGGCGTTTGACGGTGACTTCATCATCGACACGGGCAACCACAATCTGCCCATCTCGGGCCTGCGGCGTTTTGTGAACCGCCAGCAAATCGCCGTCGAAAATGCCGATATCCATCATCGAGAGGCCGCGTACCTTGAGCAGAAAATCGGCCCGTGGCGTGAACAAGCCGGCATCCAGCGCATAGCGCCCCTGCACATTTTCGACGGCCAGAATCGGCGAGCCGGCGGCCACACTGCCAATCAGCGGCAAGCCCAGTTGCTCGACCAGGCGGATGCCTCGTGCCGAACCCGGTTCCAGGTTGATCGCCCCCTTTTTGGCCAGTGCCTTGAGGTGATCTTCCGCCGCATTGGGTGATGCGAAACCGAAGGCCGTGGCAATTTCAGCCCGCGTTGGCGGTGCGCCCAGCACCTCGACGGTATTGCGGATGAAATCGAGTATTTCCTGTTGGCGTGGGGTGAGTTTCATGACCGGTCTCCGCAAAAATCCATTGACTGTATTTTTGTACAGTAACCGGTTTTTGGCAAGCAGAAAATCAGGCCGTGGCGT
>JAKLLI010000422.1:1201-2538 GCA_023150195.1 Azonexus sp. | reverse complement strand
CACCTCCTGCTGAAACTTCAACAAACCCTGAATGATTTTTTGCATGCAACGCCATCCTCTGAAAGCTGACCGAAGACCTCAAGCACCAACGACCCTTGGCCCGGTCAGGATGTTAACGCCGAAAGGCGCGAAATAATGTCGGTGTGGCTTGGGCTACTGGTCGGCGTCACCGCACTCGCCCTGGCACGCAGTGCGTTTCATGCCGCCCTGCGACGCAGCCTTGCGCCGGCCCGTGAAATCGCCACCACCACACCCGAAGCGCTCGGACTCTCGTTCAGTGAAATAAGTTTCCTGACCGCCAATCAGCGCCGGCTGCGCGGCTGGCTGATTCCCGCTGCGGGCACCGGCCAGCAACCGGCCGCGATCCTGCTCCACGGCTGGAGTGGCAATGCCGCCATCCTGCTCCCCTTGGCCCAACCCCTGCACGACGCCGGCTTTACTGTGCTGCTGTTTGACGCCCGCTGCCACGGCCGCAGCGACGAAGACAGTTTTGCCTCCCTCCCCCGCTTCGCCGAGGATATGGAACACGCCCTCGACTGGCTGCAAAGCCAGCCGCAAATCGATCCACGGCGCATCGCCCTGATCGGCCATTCAGTCGGCGCGGGCGCCGCCCTGCTGCTCGCCGCCCGTCGCGACGACGTGGCTGCCGTCGTCAGCCTCTCCGCGTTTTCTCACCCGCATACCATGATGCGCCGCTTTCTGGCCGCCAAACACGTGCCCTATGTCCCCATCGGTTGGTACAGCCTGCGCTACGTTCAGCACGTTATCGGCCATCGCTTCGACGACATTGCCCCGGTCAACACCATCCGCCGCCTGAAATGCCCGGCCCTGCTGGTCCATGGACAAGACGATGTCACCGTCCCCGTCACCGAAGCCCACACGATTTACGCCGCAAGACCGGACAACCGGGTGCGCCTCAAACTCATCCTGGGCACCCATGACGACTTCGGCGATATCGAACAGGAAGCGGCCGAATTGGTGGATTTTTTGCGGGCTGAAATTTGGGGCAGTTAGGCTGTTGTCGGCCACAAACCGGCCAGTCGTTGGCTGGGCATCGCTGACATTTGAACTGTGGCTTCACTCTAAAACCTGCCGGCAGCGTGTGCCAACGACTCGGCTAAATCTGTCATCGACAATTCGTTACCTGCCATTCGGGTAGGAATCGCATTGATCGGCCGCTTGCGAACAGTCGCCATCCGCCCGGTTAATTTGCCACTAGGTGCCAGGCTCACTATGTCAGCCAGCGTTTGCCGATCGAACAATTTGCGCCGAAATAAAGCTGGCAAATACCGACAAATCATCATCCACACTCGCCGACTCGAGGGCGCGCATATACT
>JAKLLI010000422.1:0-1171 GCA_023150195.1 Azonexus sp. | reverse complement strand
GTGAACCGTGCGGTACGCCCATTCCCATCCATATACGGATGCACAAAGCCGAAGAGCCAGTGCCCGAGGACCGCACGCACGAAGGCGTCCGTTTCGGCAGTCAGACATTCACGCAGAGCCTCCATTCCATCGAGCACGTAATCATAATGCGGTGGCGAGTGTAGGGAACCGCGCAGGAACACCATGTGGCGACGATAACCTACGAGGTCGGCTACATCGAGGATGCCGGCATCAACTGATGGCCCGAAAAGTTTCTGGTACCACGCCTGGTGCTGGGCGGCGAATAGCTGAGCCGAGAGGCCTGGGTTGTCTGTCCGATGCTCATACGCCTGTGCAGCTGCTTCGCGTACTAACTCGAATGCGTCCAGGTAGCCCTTGGCGGCCATAGCTGCCACTTGTTTTTGATCGGCTGTATCGTTGATCGGATCCCACCCTTCCTCGGCCACTTTGCGAATGAGTTCAGGCGTGACCCGGTAGCACTCGATGGACAGCGAGTGATAGGCATCCTCAGTGCGGATTGCTTGCACCCGGGCCAGGTAATTGGCCGGGCTCAAGTCGAGAATGCCATTGGCCGGCCGGCAAGCTATGACAGCCTCCCGGTGGTGCTCCCACAGGGCGCGGACACGAGCGTAGAGCGGCGAGCGCCCCGGTTGCCCCAGCGCGTAAACCGGCGTTGCGTCAAACGGGGTTTCATCAGTTTTGAGGTGGATGCCAAACCCGGCAAGCTGCTGGAGTACCGCATCCGCGAAATCGCCCCGGTTCACTTGCCGGTATGCTGACAAGATGCGTACCAGGCCAGCGCGATTAATATTGACCAGCGCGGCCAGGGCACCCGGATCCTGCAACTGGGACATGACGATTTGCACTTCACGGCCGTACGCAGTGAAATGCCGGGGTGGCAGATTGACGAGACAGAGCGGGATGTTCATGCAACGCAAGCCATGGATATCAACAGTTTGCGCTGCCGTCGGAAATGTCGATTTGCCCGGGAACATGGCGACCGTATGTCCAAAGGCAAGGTCTTGCACTTGGCTTTGATTGGACTCCAACATGACGTTCACTGTTTTGGGGATCACAGTGTACTGGGCGTGTCGCAACAGCGAATGCTCCGCTGTCAGGCAATAGCCCGTACCAAAGCGCTCACCGAGATAGCGTGCAAGGTATTCCCAGA
>JAKLLI010000052.1 GCA_023150195.1 Azonexus sp. | reverse complement strand
TGAAGGCCAGGCGGCGATGCAACTGGAGGCGATGGCAGTGGCGCATGGCCCGGTGGCGGCAATCGTTGGCGGCTATCAGCTCTCCGCCGACGGGCGCGTGCTGGATTTCACGCCGCTGGTGCTGCACATGCTCGATTGTCGCGATCCGGCGCTGGGTGCGGCACAATTCCATGCCACGGTGGCGGCGGGGCTGGCGCATTGGCTGATGGCAGCGGTCGACCGGGAAGGTTTCCGGGAAATCGCGGTGGGCGGGGGCTGTGCGATGAACGAAGTGATGATGGGCGCGCTGCGCGAGCGGCTGGGCGCCGCCGGGCTGAGTCTGCGTGAAGCGCGGCAGGCGCCGCCGAACGATGGTGGTCTGGCGCTGGGGCAGGCCTGGGTGGCAAGAGCAAGTTTCAAGGAGAGCAAGCATGTGTCTGGCGATACCGGCGCAGGTCGTTGAACTGCGCGATAACGACAATGCGGTGGTCGATCTGGCCGGCGTGCGCAAGGAGATTTCGCTGTCGCTGGTCGATGGCGTTGCCGTGGGCGATTACGTGATTGTTCATGTCGGCTACGCGCTGAACAAGCTGGACCCGGACGAAGCCGCCAAAACCCTGCAATTGTTCGCTGAACTTGGCGAATTGCCGGTAGATGGCGGCAGCTTGCATTGATGAAGTACATCGATGAATTCCGCGACGGCGAGGTGGCGCAGCATATCGCCGCCAGCATTCGTGATGAGGCTGATCCCGGTCGACGCTACCATTTCATGGAATTTTGCGGCGGCCACACGCATGCGATTTCGCGGTACGGCGTGTCCGATCTGTTGCCCGACAATGTGCGCATGATTCACGGGCCGGGTTGCCCGGTCTGCGTGCTGCCCATCGGCCGGGTCGATCAGGCCATCCGCCTCGCGCTCGAACACGGCGTCACCCTGTGCACCTATGGCGATTGCCTGCGCGTGCCGGCTTCCGATGGTCTGTCGCTACTCAAGGCCAAGGCGCGTGGCGCCGACATCCGTATGGTGTATTCGAGCGCCGATGCGGTGACGCTGGCGCAAAAGCACCCGGAAAAGCAGGTTGTGTTTTTCGCCATCGGTTTCGAAACCACGACGCCGCCCACCGCAGTGGCCATCCGTCAGGCGGCCGCGCTCGGGCTGAAGAATTTTTCCGTGCTCTGCTGCCATGTGCTGACACCTTCGGCCATTTCCAGCATTCTCGAATCGCCGGAAGTGCGCCAGTGGGGGACGGTGCCGCTCGACGGTTTCATCGGCCCGGCGCATGTTTCCACGATTATCGGCAGTCGACCCTACGAATTCTTTGCCGAGGAATATCGCAAGCCGGTGGTGATCGCCGGTTTCGAGCCGCTGGATGTGATGCAGGCCATCCGCATGCTGATCCGGCAGGTGAACGAAGGCCGCGCTGAAGTGGAAAACGAGTTCTCGCGCGCGGTCGACCGTGAGGGCAATCTCAAGGCGCAGGCGCTGGTGGCCGAAATTTTCGAGCTGCGCAAGGCGTTTGAGTGGCGCGGGTTGAATGTCCTGCCCTACTCGGCCCTGCGCATTCGCAGCCAGTTCGCTGAATTTGACGCCGAAAAGCGCTTTCCGCTGGATTACGCCAGCGTCCCCGATCATAAGGCCTGCGAGTGCGGTGCCATTCTGCGTGGCGTCAAACGCCCCCAGGATTGCAAGATTTTTGGCACGGTGTGCACCCCGGAAAACCCCGTTGGTTCTTGCATGGTGAGTTCCGAAGGCGCCTGCGCCGCGCATTACACCTATGGGCGGTACAAGGATGTTTGACGAGGCGGCTCCCGTCGCAGCCACCCGTCGGCCACTGACGGCGACCGCCTGCTGGGCTGTGACGGCGGCCAGCGTGCTCATGCTGTGGTTTCACCTGTTCACCGAGCAGGGCTGGGTGCCTTTCGTCGATAGTGCCAATCTGGCCTTGCACGAAGCCGGCCATCCGCTGATTGGTTTGCTCAGCAACCGGCTGATGGTCTACGGCGGCACGATTTTCCAGCTGCTTTTCCCTTATTTGGTGATCCGCCATTTCCTGAAAGCCGACGATGCGCTGGGTGTGGCCGCCGGGCGCGTGTGGTTCGGTGAAAAACTGCTCAATGTCGCGCGCTACATGGCCGATGCCCGCGCCCAGTTGCTGCCGCTGGTGGGCGGCGGGGAACACGACTGGACCGAGATTTTTACCCGCTGGGGCGTGTTGACCGCCGATACCCGGATTGCCGGCCTGACCCGGCTGCTTGGCATCGGTCTGATGGGGTGGGCTGTTTACCGTCTGTGGCTGGCGTACAAGACACCGGATGAATTGGAGCGATTGTGAGCGAAGGCAAGGTACGTAGTGGCTATGTGCGGCCGCTGGATCTGAAACACGGCTGTGTGGACATGGCCCACGGCGCCGGCGGGCGGGCGATGGCGCAGCTCATTGCCGAGCTGTTCGCCAAACATCTGGGCAATGACTATCTCGGTCAAGGAGACGACGGGGCCGTGCTGCCACTGCCGGGCGAGGGCAGGCTGGTGATGGCCACCGATGCGCATGTGGTGTCGCCCCTGTTTTTTCCCGGCGGCGATATCGGCTGTCTCTCGGTGCATGGCACGATCAATGATGTGGCGGTGATGGGGGCGACGCCCTTGTATCTGTCGGCGGCCTTCATTCTGGAAGAAGGCTTCCCGTTGGCCGATCTGGCGCGCATCGTGCAAAACATGGCAGCAGCGGCCCGCGAGGCCGGGGTGCCAGTGGTAACCGGCGATACCAAGGTGGTCGAGCGCGGCAAGGGCGATGGCGTGTTTATCACGACGACCGGCGTCGGCGTGGTGGCCGACGGGGTGGCCTGGTCGGGCCGTAACGCACGGCCAGGCGACGTGATTCTGGTGTCCGGGACGCTGGGCGATCACGGCATGGCGATCATGGCGGAGCGGGAGAGTCTGGGCTTCGAGTCGCCCATTGTTTCTGACACGGCAGCCCTGCATGGTCTGATTGCAGCGATGCGGGCCAGCGGCGCCGACATTCACGTGTTGCGCGATCCCACCCGTGGCGGGGTGGCAACAACGCTGAACGAAATTGCCCAGCAATCGGGTGTGGGCATGATGCTTCAGGAAAAGGCCTTGCCGGTGAAGCCGGCGGTCAATGCGGCCTGCGAATTACTCGGGCTGGACCCGCTTTATGTCGCCAATGAAGGCAAATTGCTGGCGATCTGCGCCGAAAATGACGCAGAACGGCTGTTGACCGCCATGCGCGCCCATCCGCTGGGGGCGTCTGCGGCCATCATTGGCCGGGTCCATGAAGACCCGCATCACTTCGTCCAGATGACCACGGCCTTTGGCGGCAAACGCATTGTGGACTGGCTATCCGGCGAGCAATTGCCGCGTATTTGCTAAAGGGGATTCAGTGACGTTGTGCAATCAACAGGCTGCGAACATCGCCGACTTCGATTTCGACCAGTTCGCGGGCATCGGCAAGATCACTTGCGCGGCGGACAATGAAGCGTTCGCAACGCCCGTCGAGATGGCGGACGACCGCGAAAAATTCCGGGCCAATGGCGACCGGCGGCGCGGTCAGGGCCCTTTTGCGCTGTGTTTGCGCCATGATGAAACCCCCTTGATGATTTTTTTGCCCCATCCTAGTCAGCAACAGGATTTCCTGAAATACAACCAAGGTCATACGTTCATGCCGTCTGGAAAAGTGGCTTCGGGAAAGCCGCTACGCGCCATGGGTCATGCCTTGGGAATGTTTTGTAAAACCCGAACGACATGCGCATCCTGCTCCTGACCCATGCCTTCAACAGCCTGACCCAGCGTGTGTACTGCGCGCTGGCCGGGCGTGGCCATCTGGTTTCCGTTGAACTCGACATCGCCGACAGCGTGAGCGAGGAAGCGGTGGCCTTGTTCAAGCCCGATCTCGTGGTGGCCCCTTTTCTCAAGCGCGCCATCCCGGAAAGCCTGTGGTCGCGCTACCGCTGCCTGATCGTGCATCCGGGGGTGCCCGGCGATCGTGGGCCGTCGGCGCTGGACTGGGCGATCACCGATGGCGTGCCCGAGTGGGGCGTCACCGTCTTGCAGGCCGAAGCGGAAATGGATGCCGGGCCAGTGTGGGCCGCTGCCCGCTTTCCCTTGCGCTGCGCCCGCAAGGCCTCGGTCTATCGGCAGGAAGTGACCGAGGCGGCGGTTCAGGCGGTGCTGGTCGCGGTCGACCGCGTGCAGGCGGGAAATTTCACGCCCGAGCGCGTTCCCGGTCTAGCCCGCCCGCTGCTGCGTCAGGCCGAGCGGGCCATCGACTGGCAGGCGCATTCGAGCGCCGAGGTGTTGTCCCGGATGCATGCGGCGGATGGCTTTCCGGGCGTGGCCGACCGCCTGTTCGGCCAGCCCTGTCATCTTTTCGATGCCTGGCCGGAAGCAAGCTTGCGCGGCGCGCCGGGTGAATTGATTGCACGCCGTGAAACCGCCATCTGCCGGGCGACCGCCGATGGTGCAGTGTGGATTGGCCATGTGAAACGGCCGGGCGGCGTCAAATTGCCGGCAACCCTCGCCTTCCCCGAAACCGCCGCATTGCCTGAGCAGGCACTGGCCAACTGGTGGAAATCGCCTTTGCCCACCTGGCAGGACATTGCCTATGAAGAGGCGGGCGGCGTCGGGTTCTTGCGTTTCGAGTTCTATAACGGCGCGATGGGCAGCGCGCAATGTCGCCGGCTGGCCGAGGCCTTCCGCTGGGCAAGCACGCGACCAACGCGGGTGATCGTGCTGCGGGGCGGCGAGGATTTCTGGTCGAACGGCATCCATTTGAACCTGATCGAGGCCGCCGAAAGTCCGGCGGATGCCTCGTGGGAAAACATCAATGCCATCGACGATCTGGCCGAAGCCATTTTGCGCTGCGAAACCCAGTTGACCGTGGCCGCGCTCGGCGGTAATGCCGGCGCCGGCGGCTGTTTTCTGGCGCGGGCCTGCGATCGTGTCTGGGTTCGCGATGGGGTGATGCTCAACCCGCACTATAAAAACATGGGCAACCTGTTCGGTTCGGAATTCTGGACTTACCTGCTGCCGCCGCGGGTGGGGGCCGAGGGCGCAGCAGCGATCATGCGTCACCGCCTGCCGATGACGGCGGCGGAAGCCGTCAATATTGGCTTTTACGATGCCTGTCTGCCCGGTCCGGGGTTTGTCGTGGATGTTGCCCGTCGTGCTGCCGAAATGGCGAATTCGGCTGGCTTCTCTGCGCAATTGGCCGCTAAAGTGGCACAACGTGCCGCTGACGAGGCGCTCAAGCCGCTGGCGGCCTATCGTGCGGAAGAACTGGCGGCGATGCGGCGCAATTTTTACGGCTTCGACCCGTCTTACCACGTCGCACGCTATCATTTCGTCAGCAAGACGCCCCATTCGTGGACACCCCGCCATCTGGCCCGGCACCGCGATCTTGACTGGAAAATACCGGAATGAGCCTGCGCCGCCTCCCTGCCATCCTGGTTGTAGACGACGAACTGCGTTCGCAGGAGGCCTTGCGCCGTACGCTCGAAGAGGATTTCGAGGTGTTTTGCGCCTCCGGCGCCGCCGAGGGCATGGAAATTCTCGAAAGGGAGCAGTCGACCGCCGCTATCCGCATCGTGCTCTGCGACCAGCGCATGCCGGGGACGACCGGTGTCAGTTTTCTCAAGGAAGTGCGGACGCGCTGGCCGGATATCGTGCGCATCATTCTCTCGGGCTATACCGACGCCGAGGACATCATTACTGGCGTCAACGATGCCGGCATCTGGCAATACCTGCTCAAGCCCTGGCAGCCAGAACAGTTGCTGCTGACCCTGCAACGGGCGGCCGAGGTGTGGCGCCTGCAGCAGGAAAACCAGCGCCTGTCGCTGGATCTGCGGACTGCCGAGCCGGTACTGAAAAGGCAGGTCGACAAGAAGCAGGAAAAAGCCAAGGGCCAGTTCGGTTTGGGCGCCTTCATTCGTGCTCCGGGCAGCCCGGTGGATTCAGTCTGTGCGCTGGTTGAGCGCGTTGCCCCTTACGACCTGTCGGTAATGGTGACCGGCGAGTCGGGGACCGGCAAGGAAATGGTGGCGCGTGCCATCCATTACGAAAGCCGCCGCGCCGACAAGGCCTTCATCACCGAAAACTGCGGCGCCTTGCCCGATACCCTGCTGGAGTCCGAACTCTTTGGCTACAAGCGCGGCGCCTTTACCGGGGCGGTCGAGGATCGCGTTGGCCTGTTCCAGCAGGCCGATGGCGGCACCCTCTTTCTGGACGAAATCGGTGAAACCAGCCCGGCCTTTCAGGTGAAATTGTTGCGTGTGCTGCAGGAAGGCGAATTCCGGCCACTGGGCAGCAATCGTTCCGTGACCGTGGATGTGCGGGTGATTGCCGCCACCAACCGCGATCTGGAAGCCGATGTGCGCAATGGCCGCTTCCGCGAGGATTTGTACTACCGGCTGGCCACTATCGCCCTGCATGTGCCCCCCTTGCGCGAGCGCACCGGGGATTTGCCCTTGCTGGCCAGGGCGCTGCTCGAACAAAGTGCCCGCGCCCTGGGCAAGACGGTCAGGGGGTTTGCGCCGGAAACGCTGGCCGGGCTGGCGGCCTACCACTGGCCGGGCAATGTGCGCGAATTGCAGAATGAAATCCTGCGCATGGTGGCCTTGGCGGATGGCCCCGAACTGGGCGCCGACCTGCTGTCGCCGCGGGCGCTGCGTCGTGCTCCGGTCGACGTTGCCAGCGCGGAAAATTGGGCGGACCGCCTGTCCGGCAATCTCAAGGAACGCATGGAACAACTGGAATTGCAGGTGCTGCAGGCGGCCATGCAGCGCCACAAGGGCAACAAATCGCGGGCGGCGCGCGAACTCGGCCTGTCGCGGGTAGGCTTGCGCGCCAAGCTGAATCGTCACGGAATCAACGACGAATGAAGGTGCTCTGGCTGCAAAGCGGGGGCTGTGGCGGCTGCACGCAATCCTTGCTGTGCCACGAACCGCGCCCCTTGTTCGACGAATTGCGCGATGCCGGCATCGAGTTTGTCTGGCACCCGGCCTTGTCGGTCGAAAGCGGCGACGAGGCGCTGGCGGTGCTGGCGGCATGCGCCAGCGGCGAACGGGCATTTGATGTGCTGTGCATCGAAGGGGCCATGCTGCGGGGGCCGAACGGCACGGGCCGTTTCCACCTGATGGCCGGGAGCGGCCAGCCGCTTACCGACTGGGCTCAACAACTGGCGGCCCGCGCTCGCTGGGTGTTTGCAATCGGCTCCTGCTCGGCCTACGGCGGCTTTTCGGCCAGCACCCCGGGGAATCCGCTGGAGGCCTGCGGCCTGCAGTACGACGTCGATACGCCGGGTGGGCTGCTCGGCCCGAATTTCCGCTCGACCGCCGGCCTGCCGGTGATCAATCTGGCCGGTTGCCCGACGCATCCGGGCTGGATCGTCGACACCCTGGAAAAACTGGCCTTTGACGGGTTGACCGAAGACGATCTGGATGAAGTCGGTCGCCCGCTGCTCTACGCCGAACAGCTGGTGCATCACGGCTGCCCCAAAAACGAGTTTTACGAATTCAAGGCCAGTGCCGAAAAACAGGGCGATCTCGGCTGCCTGATGGAAAACCTGGGGTGCAAGGGCACGCAGGCCCACGCCGACTGCAACACGCGGGCCTGGAATGGGGCGGGGTCTTGCCTCAAGGGTGGTTTCGCCTGCATTGCCTGCACCGAACCGGGCTTTGAAGCGCCCGGTCACGCCTTTCAGGAAACGCCCAAGCTGGCCGGGATTCCCATCGGTTTGCCCACCGACATGCCCAAGGCGTGGTTTGTCGCGCTGGCGGCGCTGTCCAAATCCGCCACGCCCAAACGGGTGCGCGACAACGCGGTTGAGGACCATACGGTGATTCGGCCCTCCGTGAAAAAGGCCGGCAAATGACGCGCATTGTGCTCGGGCCATTCAACCGCGTGGAAGGCGATCTGGAAATCAGTCTGGAGGTCGCGGCCGGCGAGGTCCAGGCCGCGCGAGTGAATTCGCCGCTGTTTCGCGGTTTTGAACAGGTGCTGATCGGACGTGCGCCGGAAGACGCGCTGGCCATCGTGCCGCGTATCTGCGGCATTTGCTCGGTGGCGCAATCCGCCGCCGCGGCCAACGCGCTGGCTCAACTGGCCGGCGTTACCCCGCCACCGAATGGCGTGCTGGCAGCCCGGCTGGTGCAGGCCACCGAAAATCTGGCGGATCACCTGACGCATTTCTACCTGTTTTTCATGCCCGATTTTGCCCGGCCAGCCTATGTCGACCGCCGCTGGCACGGGGAAATTGCCCGCCGTTTCACCGCTCAAACCGGCAGTGCGGTGGCCCCGTGGTTACAAGCCCGAGCCCGCTTGTTCAACCTCACGGGCTTTCTGGCCGGGCGCTGGCCGCACACGCTGGCGGTGCAACCGGGCGGCAGCACCAAGGCCACTACCGCCGCTGAACGCATCCGCCTGGCGGCGCTGCTGCGCGAATTCCGCCATTTTGTGGAACGCGAGGTGCTGGGCGATGCGCTGGAAGCTTTTGCCGGGATTGCCTCGCTGGATGGACTGAATGCCTGGGCCGAGGAGCGCGCCAGCGATTTCGCCTGCTTCCTCCGCGCCGCAGAGGACTTGGGTTTGCACGCCATCGGCCAGGCTGAAGATCGCTTTCTGTCTTTTGGTGCTTACGACCGCTTTCCGGCCGGCATGGTCGCACCCGATCTCACGGTCAACCGGCTTGATCCGGACAAAATTGCCGAAGATGCCAGTCATGCCTGGTTACTCGGAGATGGGCCGCTGCCCCCCGCGCAAGGCGAAACCCGCGTCCATGCCGACAAGGCGGATGCCTATACGTGGTGCAAGGCACCGCGATACGCCGGGCAGGTGGTGGAAACCGGCGCGCTCGCCCGTCAACTCGCCGCAGGCCATCCGCTGCTGCGCGATCTGGTCAGCCGACATGGCGGCAGCGTGACGGCCCGTATCGTGGCCCGCATGCTCGAAGTGGCGTTGATCCTGCCGGCGATGGAAAGCTGGGTGCGCGACCTGCGTCCCGGCGAACCGTTCTGCGTGCCGGCCCCGCTACCGGAAAGCGGCAGTGCCTTCGGGCTGGTGGAAGCCGCACGCGGCAGTCTGGGACATTGGCTGAGCGTCAAGCGCGGACGCATCGAGCGCTATCAGATCATTGCGCCGACTACCTGGAACTTTTCGCCGCGCGACGCCCAAGGGCTGCCAGGATCGCTTGAGCAGGCATTGGTCGGTCTGCCCGCCGGCGCAGGCGCCGTACCGACGATTCAGCACGTGGTGCGCAGTTTTGACCCTTGCATGGTGTGCACGGTCCACTAGGGCCTGTTCACAGTAGCCAGACATAAGCGCAAGCCAGATGAAGGAAAGCATTGAATCGATTGGCAAGTTTGTCGTATCGAGTAGCGATACGCCGAAACTGCTTGAGTCGATTGAAGAAGCACTCGACCAGATGA
>JAKLLI010000051.1 GCA_023150195.1 Azonexus sp. | reverse complement strand
GGGCAGCAAACCCCAAAGAGGCCAAGAAACCGGCTGAAATCCAGTTTCGAAGGCCTGCAAAGGGAATGTGGCAGAAATTTTTGCATCGTCAGCAATGAATAGCCGAAGGCATCACGGTGTTTTTGGGTAACCTGTTAAATCTCTGGGTGCTCCGGTGCCCTGAGACCAAAAAATAAGCCTGCAATTTGCAGGCTTATTTTTTGGTCAGAAAAATGATCAAGCTGTTGCGTTGACCTGTGCAATGAAAACGTAGCCCTGAGAGCGCAGCGTTTTGATGTAACTGCTGCCATCATCCTGCTTGCCGAGGATGCGCCGGATCTGGCTGACATGGACGTCAATGATCCGGTCATAGGGGACGTACTCCCGCTTGAGCACTCGCGATAGCTGTTCCCGGGACAAGGGTTCAAAGGGATGCTCAAGAAAGGCAGAGAGCAGGGCAAAGCCGGAAACGCCCAAGGAGGCCGGGTTACCACTCGTGTGCAGCAGTTCGCGTGAGGCGAGGTCCAGTGTCCACGGGCCGAATTCCAATTTTCTGGCCTCCGCCTTGCTGGGCTGCGCCGTGATGCGGGCCTGTGAGCGTCGCAACAGGCCGCGGGTTCTGGCCAGCAGTTCGCGCATGTTGCAGGGCTTGGGCAGGAAATCGTCTGCACCAATTTCGATGCCGATAATGCGCTCGATCTCATCCGAGCGCGTGGAGTGAATCAGTACCGGGATTTCGGATTGCTGGCGCAGTTGACGGAGGAGTTCGAGGCCATCCGCATCGGGAAGGCTCAGATCGAGAATGACAATATCCGGATTATGTGCAAGTTGCTTCCACATGCTGGCACCATCTTCGGCAAAAATACTGTCGATGCTCGCGGTTGCCAGGGTGCTTTCCAGTACGAGCCGGGTTCCCGGGTCATCTTCAACAATCAGTGCGGTATGGGCCATGGCGTGCGGTTGTTTGACTATGTAGCGGATTGTAATCGATTGTAAATTGATTTGGGCTTTCATACACACATGGGTGATTTCCCTGTCTGGAGTCGGTTTTACGAATCTTCAACCACGGTAAGGAGTCGGTGCGCGACAATGCGTACAACCTCTCTGTCTTTTCTGGACAATCCATGATCCTGATCCCTCAGCAACTTGCGCATTTTGACGTCGCCGATGCGGTCGCGCGCATGCTTGATCGTCCCGAACTCTGGTGGCAAGCCGTTGGATTGTTTGTCGGGCATTTCGAGGATTGGCCGTCGGACTGGGAGGCTGCAATTGGGGATGATGTCCTAGAGCGGCGCCGCGTGCATGCCATACGCAGTGCCGCTGCAAACGTCGGGGCAACGCCACTTGTTCTACTCGCAGGACAACTTGAATCCCTGCTTGCGAGGCGTTTGGCCGGGGAAGCGGTGGAGATTGAGCCGGGGTTGCGCGAGCAATTGCAGCAGGTTTTCGCAGCCACCTGGCAAACCGCCGCGGCAGCCTGGCAATCCTCTGGTGGAGCACTTGCGGAGGCTGGGTGAGCGAATATCGGGATGCCGTGTCGTTCAAGACACGTCTGGCTCGCATCAATTTATATGTGCTGTTGCCAACCTTTCTGGTTTTGGCCTGCCTGATCCTGTTGACCGTGGGCTTCATGAATTTGCGGGGCTACGTGATCGAAGGCCAGAACCGCATGAGTTTGTTGCAGGACAATCTGTCGGTCGCGTTACAAACGGATGATGCGGCCAGTGCCCATCGCCTGCTTGCTTCGTTCTCGTCCTTGCCTGACCTGCTGGGGGTGACGCTCTACCGGCCGGATCGCACGGTGCTCGCGCATTATCCCGACACTGAAGTCTGGCAACCTGTTCCGCTGAGCGAGGATTTCCCCGCCGCCGGCTACGCCTTGTCCTTGACCCGAATCGACTTTCTCGCCGCAACCGATCGCAACGGCATCTCAATCGGCTGGATTCGCATGTCGGTGGGAATTGCTCATTTGCATCAACAGATGCTCGGCTATGCCGTACTGGTTATTCTTGAAATGGGGCTGGCCTTGTGGATTGTGCTGCGCCTGCAGTCCATTCAGGTACAACGGGCGATGGAGCCGCTTGAAGTCCTCAATCGCCACATGGGCGAAGTGAGTCTGGGGCGACTGGAAACCCGTGCCGGCCCTTGGGGCATTGCGGAAATCGATCGTCTGGGCGATGGTTTCAACCGCATGGTCGAGCAGATTCACGAACGCGATCACTGGCTCGCCTCGCACTTGGGCAATCTGGAACAGATCGTCGAGCAGCGGACACGGGAGCTACGGCACGCCAAAGAGGCTTCGGAGGCCAGCAGCTTGGCCAAAAGTGAATTTCTGGCCACCATGAGCCACGAAATCCGGACCCCAATGAACGGCGTGCTGGGCATGACGGAACTGCTGCTCAATACCGAACTGGCGCCCACCCAGCGGCAGTTTGTCGAAGCGGTGGAGCGTTCCGGGAAGCATCTGCTGGGCATCATCAACGATATTCTCGATTTTTCGAAAATCGAATCGGGGCATCTCGAACTGGAACTGGCCGATTTCAATTTGCATCGACTGCTCGAAGAGTCGGTGGAATTGTTTTCGCAGCCGGCACGCAAGAAGGGGGTTGAACTGACCGCCGATTTGCCGCTTGGCGCGCCCTTGTTGCTGTGCGGCGATGCCTTGCGCCTGCGTCAGGTGGTGGCCAATCTCCTGAATAATGCGGTCAAATTCACCGAGCAGGGGAAGATCGTGGTGTCGCTGGAGATTCGTCAGCGTGACACGGATCGTGTGGGTTTTTCGCTATCCGTTCGTGATACCGGCATCGGGATCCCGCTGGCTGCGCAGGCGAGGATTTTCGAACATTTCGCCCAGGCAGATGGCTCAACCTCGCGGAAATATGGTGGAACCGGATTGGGATTGGCGATATGCCGGCGTCTGGTCGACATGATGGGTGGGCAGATTTCGGTGGACAGCCAGCCCGGCCAGGGGGCGTGTTTTCGCGTGGAACTGGCAATGCCAGTGGCCAGCGCGCCCCTGCCCGAAGCCGCCGCGCCGCCGATCGGGCATGGGGCGTTCATGGCAGCGATCGATGCAACGCTGACGGCGAAACCACCGACTAAGCCACACCTCGGCGGTCGCCTGCGCGGCCGGGTTTTGCTGGCCGAGGACAATGAAAGCAATCAGATTGTGGCCAAAACCCATCTCGAGCGGCTTGGCGTACAGGTGGTGGTGGTCGCCAATGGACAGCAGGCCATCGATTTGCTGGCCGTCGAGCCTTTTGATTTGGTCTTGATGGATTGTCAGATGCCAATTCTCGATGGCTTCGAAGCCTGCGCTCGCTTGCGCAAACGTGAGGAAGCCCTTGGTACGCATCTGCCCGTGATCGCTTTGACTGCCAACGCCATGCAGGAAGACAAGGCGCGTTGTCTTGCCGCGGGCATGGACGACTATCTGGCCAAGCCGTACACCGGCGACTCCATGCTTGCGGTGCTGGAGCGCTGGCTGCCGATTGAGCGGCGCCGGGGAGCGACGAACGAAATCGCCGTTGCGCCCGCGTTGACCGCCAGCGGGGCGGATGTCATCGATCCCGCGGCCTTTCAGCAGTTGCGGGATTTGGCCCCCCATGGCGCCGAGGCACTGATTGTCCAGTTGATTGATGCCTTTTTACAGGGCGGTCAGGTGCTGTTTTCGGATTTTGAGTTGGCCCTGCGCTCCCGGGATGCCGAAGGCGTGGCGCGCAGCTGCCATGCCTTGAAATCCAGTGCCTACAACGTCGGTGCATTGCGTCTGGCGGGGATGAGTCGCGAGCTCGAGGGGTTGGCAAAACAGGGGGGCATCGACCAAGTGCTCCCTGCCGCGAGCAATTTTCGGCAGGAATGGACATTGGTAGAGCAGGCCCTGGCGGCAATTCGGGAGGAAGCAGCATGAGCGGGGAAGGCGAGCGATCGGGACTCATTCGGGTGCTGGCGGCGGATGACGATCCCACCGTTACGCTGATGATGGGGGTGGTGCTGGCGCCGCCGACGTTTAGCCTGCACTGCGTGGCTGATGGTGATTCGGCAGCTCAGGCGCTGCTGGCAGGCGACTTTGACATCGTTCTGCTCGATGTCGAGATGCCGGGACAAAGCGGATTGCAGCTGGCGGCCTGGCTGCGTGCGCAACGGGGTAGCGATTTTCCCATCTTGTTGTTGACCGGACGGGAAGATGGTGAGTTTCTGGACGCCTGCAAGCGTTTGCAGGTGGCGGTGCTGGGCAAGCCGATTGACTGGAAGCAGCTGGCAGAGCGCGTGCGCGCCCTGTGGTCGCCCTGATGGCCGGCCATCAGGCCTGGCTTTGAACGGCAGATAAATTAGCGTATCCTGATATACATGAATACTTCTTTTCCTTCTTCTCTCCGTGCGGTATTAGCCATCCTGATGCTGGGGGCGCAAGCCGCCTGGGCGGCCAATGCCCTCCCTGTCGTTACGGTTGGGCCACATGCGGTCGACCGTAGCTTTCCCGCTGAATCCACCGTTGAAGCGGTATTTCAGGCGAATGTCGGGGCGCAGGTTGCGGGGCGGATTCTTGAGGTGCGAGCCGATGCCGGGCAGCGTGTGCAGAAGGGCGACGTGCTGATGCGCATTGATGCGCGTGAGGCGGTCGAAGCCGCGCGGGCGGCCGATGCACAATTTGCCGTGGCCAAACTGAATTACGAGCGCCATCAGCAGTTGAAAGCGCAGAAGTTTGTCAGTCAGGCGGCGCTCGACAAGGCCAAGGCCGATTTCGATGCCGCGTCGGCGCAGCGGAGTGCTGCGGGCGCCAGTCAGAGTCACGCGACCATCGTGGCCCCCATGAGCGGTGTCGTTGCACGCCGGCATGCGGAAGCCGGCGATATGGCGATGCCGGGTTCGCCGCTGTTTACGCTGTATCAGCCGGGTGAGATGCGGGTGACCGCGAGCATTCCACAATATCGCCTGCCCGAAATGCGCGGTGTCACCCGGGCAAGGGTGGAGTTTCCCGAGTCGGGCCGCTGGGTGGATGCAACTGCGCTCCGGGTGCTGCCGACCGCCGATGCCGCAACCCATGTTTCGCAGGCGCGGGTGAGTTTGCCGCCCACGGCGGATGTGGTGCCCGGCATGTATGCCCGGGTGCATTTCATTATGGGTCAGGCGGAGAAGTTGACCGTGCCGGCCAGGGCCATTGTCCGTCGGGGCGAAGTGGCGGCCGTTTATGTGCGCTTGGCCGATGGCCGGCTCAGTTTACGTCAGTTGCGTCTCGGTGAGGCCGTCGGGCAGGGCGAAGTCGAGGTTCTCGCGGGTTTGGCGGCCGGCGAGCAGGTTGTTACCGAACCGGTCAAGGCGGCCATTTTCCTTAAGTCGGGCCAGTGAGCATGCAGCGCGAAGTGCAAGGCAAGGCGACTTCCTTGGGGGTTTCCGGACGCATCGCCGCCCTTTTCCAGAATTCGCGAATGACGCCCTTGCTGGCGCTTGTGGCCTTTTTGATGGGCTTGTTCGCCACCCTGGTCACGCCCCGTGAAGAAGAGCCGCAGATTGATGTCACCATGGCCGACGTACTGGTGGCCTTCCCCGGCGCCTCGGCCAAGGATGTGGAAAATCTCGTGGTGCGTCCGGGCGAGCAGATCTTGTCGCGCATGCATGGTGTTGAGCACGTGTATGCCATGGCCCGTCCGGGCATGGCCGTGTTGACGGTCCAGTTTGATGTCGGCGTCAAATACAACGATGCCGTGCTCCGCTTGCACGATACGGTGATGGCTCACCGTGACTGGCTGGCGCCCAATCTCGGGGTGCAGGCGCCGGTCATCAAGCCGCGCGGTATTGATGATGTGCCGATCGTGTCGCTGACTTTTCACGGCAGCGATCCCGCCTGGTCAGCTTACCCTTTGCAGCAGGTGGCGCGGGCGGTCGAGATTGAACTCAAGCGCATCAAGGGCACTCGCGACGTGTCCACCCTGGGCGGGCCGGATCACGCCGTTCGGGTGTTGATGGATGCGGACCGGATGAACGCCTTTGGCGTGACACCGCAAGAAATTGCCGGTGCGCTGCAAGTTTCCAACGCCTTGCAGACCTCGGGCAGTCTGGTCGCCGGCAACCGTGAGTTGATGGTCCAGACGGGGACTTACCTGGAAAATGCGGCCGATGTTCGCCGCCTGGTCGTTGCGGTGCATGAGCGCAAGCCGGTCTATCTCAGCGATGTGGCCGAGGTGCTCGACGGGCCGGAACAACCGGTTCGCTATGCGTGGATGGGGAGCAAGACGGGCGAGTTTCCCGCGGTCACCATTCAGATTTCGAAGCAGCCTGGCGTGAATGCCGCTGATGTGGCGAATGCTGCGGTCGACCGCATTGAAAGCCTGAAAAACGTCGTCATTCCTGATGGCGTGGCGGTGACGGTGACGCGCAACTATGGCGAAACCGCGACCGAAAAGGCGCAAAAGCTGATCGGCAAATTGATTTTTGCGACGGCCTTTGTTGTGGCGCTGGTGTTTTTTGCGCTGGGTCGCCGGGAGGCGGTGATTGTCGGCATTGCGGTGACCTTGACCCTGGCCGCGACCTTGTTTGCTTCGTGGGCCTGGGGCTTTACCTTGAATCGCGTGTCGCTGTTTGCCCTGATTTTTTCAATCGGCATTCTTGTCGACGACGCGATTGTCGTGGTCGAGAACATCCACCGCTGGCAAGGCCTGTATCCGGAAAAAACCTTGCTCGAGATCATTCCCGGTGCTGTCGATGAAGTGGGCGGGCCGACCATTCTGGCGACCCTCACCGTGATTGCGGCGCTGCTGCCGATGGCCTTTGTCAGTGGTTTGATGGGGCCTTACATGAGCCCGATTCCCATCAATTCGTCGATGGGGATGGCCATTTCGCTGGCCGTCGCCTTCGTGGTGACGCCCTGGCTGGCCGTGCGCCTGATGCAGGCCAAGGCGGCCGGTGATGGGCATGAGGCACATCAGGTTTCCCGACTGGATGCGCTGCTCGACCGGACATTCCGTCGCTTGTTGACGCCATTTCTCGATCCGCTAACCGGCGCAGCGGCCCGCATCAAGCTGGCGGTTGTCGTGGTGTTGCTGATTCTGGGTTCGGTCTCGCTGGCCTATGTGCAACTCGTTGTGCTCAAGATGCTGCCATTCGACAACAAGAGCGAATTCCAGGTGGTGCTCGACATGCCGGTGGGCACGCCGGTGGAAGAAACTGCCCGGGTTTTGCAGGAAATCGGTGTTGAACTGGCGGCGGTACCAGAAGTGGTCAATTATCAGGCCTATGCCGGCACGGCCAGCCCGATCAATTTCAACGGCCTGGTGCGTCAGTACTATCTGCGGTCTACGCCGGAAAAAGGCGATATTCAGGTGAATCTGGCCGACAAGGCGCATCGCCAGCGCAAGAGCCATGACATTGCTGTCGGTGTGCGTGACGCGGTCGAGGCCGTGGGGCGGCGAAATGGCGGGGTTGCCAAGGTAGTGGAAGTGCCGCCGGGTCCCCCGGTGATGTCGCCCATTGTGGCCGAGGTGTATGGCCCGGATTACACCGGTCAGATGGCGGTGGCCAAGCAGGTTCGCAACGCCTTCGCCGCGACGCCGGATATTGTCGCGGTCGACGACTATATTGACGCCGATTCCCGCAAGTTGGTGTTGCACGTGCGGCAAGGCAAGGCCGCACAAATGGGCGTGGCGCAAAGTGACATTGTCGAGGTGGTGGGTATGGCCCTGTCCGGTCTGGATGTCACGCCAGTGCGCAATACCGAGGCCAAATTCAGTATTCCGGTGCGTATTGTGCTGCCGGCGGAGCAGCGAGCGTCGCTGGATGCCCTGCTTAAATTGCGGGTTCGCGCCCGCGATGGGCAACTGGTGCCGGTGTCGGAACTGGTTGAGGTGCGCGACGCGGCCCGTGAGAAAACGATTTATCACAAGGACTTGCTGCCCGTGGTGTATGTCGTGGGTGACATGGGTGGCAAACTGGATTCACCGCTCTATGGCATGTTCGATATTCGCAGCAAAATCAACGGTATGGCGCTGGCAGAGGGCGGCGCGCTGGGTGAATGGTTTATCCGTCAGCCAAGCGATCCTTATGCCGGTTACAGCGTCAAATGGGATGGCGAATGGCAGGTGACTTACGAAACCTTCCGCGATATGGGCCTGGCCTATGCGGTCGGGCTGATCCTGATCTATCTGCTGGTGGTGGCCCATTTCGGATCGTATCTGGTGCCGCTCATCATCATGGCGCCAATCCCGCTGACCATCATTGGCGTGATGCCGGGTCACGCGCTGTTCGGCTCGCAATTCACCGCGACGTCCATGATCGGGATGATCGCGCTGGCCGGTATCATCGTCCGCAATTCCATCCTGCTGGTCGATTTCATCAAGCAACAGGTCGCTGCCGGCATGGATTTCCACGATGCGGTGATTCAGTCGGCCGCCGTGCGTGCCAAACCGATTGCCCTGACCGGGCTGGCCGCCATGCTCGGTGCCTTGTTCATTCTTGATGACCCCATTTTCAACGGCTTGGCACTGGCCCTGATTTTCGGGATTCTGGTCTCCACGCTGCTGACCCTGGTGGTGATTCCGGTGTTGTATTTTGCGGCCTTTCGCAAGGAGCATGCGCAATGACGATTGAACGCATCATCCGCATCATGGCGGGCAGTTTTGTGCTGTTGTCGTTGGCCTTGGGCTATCACAACAGCCCGATTTTCGTTTCCGAGTGGTTTCTGGCGTTGACCGCCTTCGTGGGCTTCAATTTGCTGCAGAGCGGATTTACCGGCTTCTGTCCTCCGGAAAAGCTGCTCACCCGCCTCGGCGTCAAACGTGGTGGGAGTTGCGGCGGCTGATCCGCTAAAATCCTCGCTTCCTTGGGAGGATTTCGCATGAAGATCGGATTTATCGGACTGGGCATCATGGGGCGCCCCATGGCGCTCAACCTGCTCAAAGGTGGGCATCGTGTCACCGTCTGGGCGCGCCGCGCCGAATCCATGGCGCCGCTGATCGAGGCTGGCGCCAGCGCGGCCACGTCGGCGGGCGCTGCTGCCCTTGGTGCCGATCTCGTCATCTCGATGGTCGCCGATGCACCGGATGTTGCAGAGGTGATGGCCGCAGTCGCTGCCGTTGCCTCAGCCGGCCTGGTGGCGGTGGACATGAGCACGATTGCGCCGGCGGCAGCACGCCGCATTGGCGAGTCCCTGGCCGCTGCTGGTGTGGATTTCGTGGATGCACCGGTCTCTGGTGGCGAAGTCGGTGCGATTGCCGGTACCCTGTCCATCATGGCTGGCGGCTCAGCCGAGGCATTTGCCCGAGCCTTGCCCGCCTTCGAATGCATGGGGAAAAACATTGTGCATGTGGGCGATGCCGGGGCCGGACAGGTTGCCAAGGCCGCGAATCAGATTGTCACCGGCATGGGCGTGCTGGCGGTTGCTGAAGCCTTCGCTTTTGCCTCCAAAAACGGCGTTGACCGGGCCAAGGTGCGCGAAGCGCTCTTGGGCGGCTTCGCCTATTCCAAAATTCTGGAGAATCACGGTCAACGCATGCTGGACCGCAATTTCAAACCGGGCTTCAAGAGCT